>JAZQDP010000111.1:0-2630 GCA_045546875.1 Thermoguttaceae bacterium
CCTGACTTTCTACAGATGCCTATCTACCTAACCAAATTTTCAATGAACATTTTGTCTGCCGAACAGGCTCTTGCGTCCTTCGTTCGACTGACAAGGGGGAAATATACCACAAAAAGAAATTAGGTCAATGGGGTGAAGGGACTTTTTTTGAGATTTTTTAAAAATTTTTTAAATACAGAAAAAACATATTATTATGTCTTGCTGATATGATTGTATTTTTGACAATAACTTTAAAATGTTGTTCCCCATAAGTCTGCCGCTTGTTTTTTATTTGAAAGGCTTTATAATTACAATCAGAAAGGAGATTGCTATGAAACTTGCTTCCTACTTTATTGATGACAGAATCAGTTACGGCGTGGTCGTCCAAAAGGACGGAATAACGTTTGCAGCTGACCTGCCTTCCGCAGACGCAGCGTTTCCAGAGACGATTGAACGTTTTCTCGCGCTGGGCGAGGACGGAATTGTAAAAGCGCAGGAACTTGTTGACCGAATTGCGCCCTGCTCTCTTATTCCGCTGGACGCGTACTGCCCTGCTCCGGTCTGTCCGCACGCAGAAAAGATTCTCTGCGTCGGCTTGAACTACGCTGACCACGTCAAAGAATGCGAAAACTGGGAGATGCCCAAGCGTCCCGTTATTTTTAACAAGGCTCTTAACGCTCTGACGGCGCACAAAGCCGAGGTTGCCATTCCCGTTACAACGTCTCAGCCGGACTTCGAGGCGGAACTGGTCGTCGTTATCGGGAAAGAAGGAAAGCGTCTTTCGGAATCCGAGGCGATGGACTGCGTCGCCGGCTATTGCTGCGGAAACGACCTGACGGCGCGCGACTGGCAGATGGGCTGCCCGGGCAAGCAATGGTTTTTAGGAAAATCGTTTGATTCGTTCGCCCCTGTCGGTCCGTGGATTGTTACAAAAGACGAAATCCCTGACCCACAGACTCTGGCGATTCGATCCATTCTCAACGGACAAGTCATGCAGGACTCGAACACGAAGAACTTCATCTTTTCCGTTCCCCGAATTATTTCGCACATCAGCCAAGGGATTACGCTCAAGCCGGGCGACCTGATTTTTACCGGCTCGCCTCCCGGAATCGGCTACAGCAGAAAACCTCCTGTTTTCCTTTGCGACGGCGATGTTATCGAAATTGAAATCGAAGGAATTGGAACGATGTCTAACCGAATTGTTCGCGTCTGAAAAGCTGTTCTGCTACGGCTGTTACACATCCGTGAAAAAGTTTTTGTATGATTTTTCAATTTAGTGCGAACTGAATTGCAGTTCAGTTCGTACTAACGAAAAACATTTTTATTTACAAAGTTTTTGATTCGCCGCTGTTTGCTGCGAGTCGTTTCTTTGTTTACTCAACGCTCTGTCAAACAGAGAAAGGAGATTGTCATGGGTTTAGACGCTTTCGTACCGTGCAACTGTTATCGAGAAGGAAAAACCAACACGCCGCCGCCGACTCAGGAAGAATTGTGCATTGATGGATGCGGTTCCTTGCGTCCCGTTCGTTATCGTGGCATTCCATACGACGAGTTAAAGGATGATGAAGAATTTCAGAATATATATGAAGATCTTTATGAATGGAAAATAACTGCTTGCGAACACGAAGACGGAGAATATGCAAGCGAACGCGTTGGCAACTGGTCAACAGCTCGATATTTTACGTGGGTAGTGCGTCAATTCCCTGAAGGGTCGTTTCCTTTATTGATAGATTTGCTCCCAGCCAATAATGACGGGTCTGTTCCCGTAGAAGATGCGCCTGAAATACTTCGTGAGCTGGCAGAACTGCGAAAGCGGCTTCCTGAAATCAAAGGGTTCTTTTTGGTTGATGGAATGAAAGATCAGGTAATATATGACGGTTCCGATTATATGGATGGAAATTTTGCATGGATTGACAAACAGATACTTGGTTTTGATAAAAATTGCCTGTACGTATTGGACAGAGAAACCGAAGAACTGCTTTTCAAGGCAAAGGAAGTCATGGAAACCGTTGAAACAGACAACAACGGTAAAAAGCATACTCTCTGGACTGACGTTTACGATTCAGGAAACAAGATTGTTGTCAATGACGATCCGATTTCCGAACTGAAAGACGGCGTCGGCTATTTGAAGGTTGAAATCCGCCCGATGTCTGCGGACGACGTTTATGCCATCGACCCGTTGGAACGTTTGTTCAAAGCCTCAATCGAAACCGGCAACCCGGTCTTTTGGGCGTAGTTTGATTGAAAGCAAAATTGAAAACAAGACAGCTTTTGTATCTGCATCAGTCGTCTGTATTTAGGGGGGCATTGAGAGGCGTTGATAGAATCAGTTTTGCTCTCGACATTCAGTTTTGCCAGAAAAATGCTCCCCCTTTTCAGAGTTTGTATTTTGATTAAACTATTAATATCGTTTACTCTATATTAAATCCAACTTTCAATTGGAGGTGATTTTTTATCGTGTCCGAAATTGCAACCCGTTGCGTTCAGGGAGGGTACTCGCCTAAAAACGGCGAACCTCGCCAGATTCCGATTATTCAGTCCACTACGTTCAAGTACGATACCAGCGAAGACATGGGCTTGCTGTTCGACTTGAAAGCCAGCGGTTATTTTTACACCCGTCTTCAGAACCCGACTAACGACTTCGTCGCGGG
>JAZQDP010000112.1:0-1819 GCA_045546875.1 Thermoguttaceae bacterium
CATAAGTTTTTGCAATATCATGAAAAACAACTTTTATTTGCTGTGTATCGCAATCCTGTGCCTTCAAAGCGTTCCCGCTTTCGCGGCGCCTGTTACGTACACGAACGGTGAAATTTACAACGCTCCCAATATCAATACCGATGATTACGATTCGGTGAATTTTGTCATTACCGACGCGTCGCTCCATTCCTATCCCAGAAATCTTTCGGGTTCTGGAATTGTTAATTACACGGGTAACAGCGTTAACTATTATCTCAATCTTACCGGTGATAATTCTGCTTTTTCCGGCACGTTTAACGTTACAAACGCAGGAACTAATACTTCGCTTTATTTTTCCGCCGCCAGCGCCAGCATTCCGAACGCGACTCTGGTTATGGGGGATTTAACCTACGTCAGAACCAAGGTAGGTTCAGATGCAACCATTCAAATCGGCGCGCTGTCAGGAACCGGCATTGTTCGCAACGACGAATCCTCCGGGCGTACCATCACCTATCAGCTCGGCGGAGCCAATACAGACGCGACCTTCTCTGGACAGATTATGAACACCTGGAGAAGCGATGTTAACAATTATCCTGTCGCAATCAGTAAAGTTGGGTCGGGAACGCAAACCTTTGCTGGCGCCAACACGTATTCTGGAACGACGACAATCAGCGAAGGAAGGCTTCGCCTTATCGGCAGCGGCACGCTCGGATCAGCGACCAGCGACGTTACTGTTACATCATCCGCCGCTAATAAATGGGCGACGCTGGAATTGGCTCAGGATTCCGGCGAGATCAACTTTACACGAAACGTTAAAAGTAATTACTATTCCAATGCAGCGACGGGGGGTACCCAAACCGGAAGATTGATCAAGTCCGGCGCGGCAACGCTCAACTTTTCTGGTAATATTTCCAGTACCGGATTCGAAACAACGGCTGGCGTAACGAATTTCGGAACGACCGATTCTCTCAACGCCAACGCGCTCCGACTGGGTTATTTGAGGGTTGACAACGGCGCTGTTGTCAATTATAACGGCGCGGAATCCGGCTCTTTGACAATCCTCGGCGGCGGTACTTCATTTGTTGGAAAACAAGGAAACGGAACGTGGAATATCAACACCGGCAGCATTGGAACTGAATCGACGTCCGGCAACCTTGGAAATTTGAAACTGTTCATCGGAGGCGAAACCAACGCTGACAAAAACTCTGTCGGCACGGTCAACATCGCCAGCGGCGTTACTTACGCCGCGGGAAAACAGGAAATTCAAGTCGGTTCCTGGGGAACGGGTAATCTGAATATTTACGGAACGATGACCTCAAGCGCTCTGCTTCGTCTTGCGGAACACTCCGGCGGTTCAAAGGGAACGATTACCGTCTACGATGGCGGCTCCCTGACAAGTAACACAAACCTGTTTGTCGGTTCCTATGGCGAGGGTCTTGTCGACGTTAAAAACGGCGGCAGCGTTACCGCGAAAGGAAGCGTTACAATCGGATCCTACGGAGACGGCGCTATTCTCGTAGAAAGCGGCGGAAGTTTCGTTTCAACAGTCAATATTAAACTTGCAGAGCATACTACTAATTCTGGAACAATCACCGTTAAAGAAGGCGGTTATCTCAAAAGTTTGGATATTCAAGTCGGCGCTTGGGGAACTGGCGTTGTCAATAATTATGGAACAATTGAAGTTACAGACACCGTAAAACTTGGACGCGACGGAGGCGCTGGCAGCGGTACGGTCAACGTCTACGAGGGCGCAACGCTTTCCGCCAACGTGATTTATCCTGGCGTTACGATGCCTGGTACGCTCAACGTTGCCGGCGGAACTGTAACAGCTACCGATATT
>JAZQDP010000113.1:0-1841 GCA_045546875.1 Thermoguttaceae bacterium
CCGTTACGGTTACCGGAACAAATGGAAACGACACTGTTACGCTCAATGATAATTCTGTAACAGCGACAGGCGTCGACTATACGGTTACAGCCAACGGATTCAGTTCTGTGAAGCTTAATGCCAACAACGCTTCAGACGAAAACAGCGTAGATGTAATGAAGCTCGAAGCGAAGAACATCACTTCCTTCAGCACCGACAGCGATGGCGGAGAATTCGATACGACTGATTACCACTGCGACTTCAGCGGATTTGATACGGTTACGGCAAACGCCAAGTCTGGTACAGGTTCCTTGTCCGGCAATCCAGATGTCAGCCTTAACGTTACCAGCGCGGACGCCTCACTCAACATGTATTCCAACAAGATCTTGTTGTCCGAGAACGGCAAAGACGTTGTTCTCACCAACTTTGGCAACGTTACTGCCAATATTGCTCCGGAAGCGGCTGATTGCACGGTCAGAATTTACGATTCAACCGGCAACGACTCCTATCTGTTTGACGCTGCCAGCAAGACGGCAACCATGACTCTTGCTAACGGCTACAAGCTCAAGGCGGTTGGAACGACGGCTGCTGAAGCCTACTCGAAGTTTGGAGGAACGGACTCGGCAACGTTTAACGATTCGGCTGCGGCTGACACCGTTCAGATTGTCGCTCGCGTCATGAGAATGACCGACGGCGACATTACTGACCCAACGGCGCCGAACAGCTACTACGTTACGGCAAACGGATTCTCTGTCAACAATGCGTTCTCGACTGATAAACAGGACACTGCTCTGTTTATTGATGAAACGGTTATTCAGGGAACAGCAACGGCGTATGACGTCAAAGACGACTTTACTGTTACATGCCTTGACAACAAGGTTATGGCGTTCATGCAGAGTACGATCAAGACGTCCTACAGCAACACCGCCTGGGGATTCAACAACATTGTTGCAACCTCTCATTCGTTCACGGCTGTCGACACGGCTCGCGTCTCCGATGGTCAGGGCGATTTGGTTGCAACAACGTTCGATGTCTCGCCGCTGGGAATTAATATGGTTCTGGCGAACGGAACAACGGTTGACGTTATTGGATTCCGCAACAAGATTGTTGAATCGACCGAATCTGCTATCAACCTGTATGACGGACTGTCTGACGACACTTTGGTTATGCAAGAGAACCGAGCGTCTATGAGCGGCGACGTGATTCTCTTCGGTTCCAACGCCAATACGTACACGATTGCCGCTCAGGCGCCTGTCATTACGGCAACCAGCGAGAACGGCGGATCGGACAAAGCAACAATCATCTGCTCTGCAGACAAGGTTGAAGCAATCGACGTTGCTCATGCCGGAGAAGCGGTTACCGTCAACGTTGCGGATGTCAATGGAACCTTTAACAATACGGTTAAAGATTTCAAGTCTGCAACCGTTAATAAAGCAGACAGCAAGGATACTGCAAACGTTGTGATTGTCAACAGCGCATACGAAATGCCGATCACGGTAGATAGCGCCTTCAACAAGTTTAGCTACTCTCAGAATGGCTCTTATAGCCGCGGCGTTACGATTTCCGGCGCTTTGAAGTCTATGGACTTCCGCTCTGAAAACGCTGGCAAGCTGAGCGCGGTCAATATCAGCCTGCACGATTCCGCCTTGGCAGACCTGCTTGACGTTACAACTTCAGAACGTAAAGCTGTTATTGAACAGATTGCAACTCAGCAGACTCGTTCGTTCACCGTTTCCGATGGCGACATGATTACCGTCTCCGGCGACTCGACAATGGATTCGAAGAAGGTTGACGGCGTTCTGACCGATTGGGACGACTGGTCTGACACCGACACCTGGCTCAAGGGCGAATGATGTGTAAAA
>JAZQDP010000114.1:0-12840 GCA_045546875.1 Thermoguttaceae bacterium
TCCTCCAGCTCAATTATCCGACAGTTTTCCGCCGGTTGGTTCGAACGCGCCTGCTGGCTATTCAGGTTCGATTATCAAGGAAGGGGCAAGCGTTCCGACGGGCGTTCAAACATGTGCGTTTCAGATTGTTTGGACAGGACCGGCTCATGTATGGCGAGGGCAGGTAGAAATAATCAACCCCTCAAATCCGTCGTTGCCCGGCATGATTACCGAATCGACTTCTTTGGGGCTGGAAGCCGACCAGGCGGCGGCGTATTCCGTTCGACAGGGCGTTTTGTATATTCATCATCCGTCGTCGCGCGAGTACGACGGGTACAACGTTACCGCGTCGGGGCGCCCTGGCAGCGTTGTCCGAATTACGCTTGCCGCTGACAATCAACCCCCAAAAACGTTTGACGTCAGTTGGGATGCGCTGTTCTCTCAACCGTTTCAGTTCAACGCCTTTGATTCGCAGGTAACGATTCGCAGAATGTCGGGCGACTATTTGCGTTTGGAACTTGACCGGGATAATCTCGTTTATTCGCCGGGAGAAAATTTTTCAGCTCGATTGACCCCGTATGAACTTGCCCGCGGAGTTTTGACGTCGTACAATCCCGCAACGATCAAGGTTCGGTTACAACATTCCTGTGAGAACTATGAAGTTTACTCAAAAGAATATTCCTGGATTCCGGAAACCGGCGGGGATATTCTTCTCAATATTCCATTGCCGCAAGAAGAAGGCGTCTATGACGTAATCATAACAGCCAGTTGTCGAAAAACTGGCGCTATTCTTCCTCGTGTAACAGGCGCAGTTAACAGACAACTGGAAAACGCGCATTTACAATCGGCTCGAGAACTGGCAACGCGTCGAGTGCAGTTAGCGGTTATTGACGCCAATCATGCGCCGGCGGAGCAAACCAGCCCAATGGAAACGCGTTTAACGGCAGAGATAGACCCCGCCAACCCGCGATGGTGGGAGCCGTTTGAGCGCTTGTCTCAATTTTCGCTCGGTTTGAGGGGGAAACAATGGGAATACCCGCTCGGGTCGGGCAACGCTCGAATCTTCCAAAGTGAACTGGGGCCGGTAACCGAATTGGCGGCTAATCGACCAGGAGAAGAACCGAGCTGGGAAGCGTACGCGTTTCCTGTCGAAAGAATGGGAATTCCGCATATTCTCGAAATTGAATACCCGTCGGATTCTCCGCAAACTACAGGGATAAGCATCGTCGAGCCGAACGCCGTCGGGGCGATTACGACGGGGAATGTCGATTCCGGTTTTAATGTAACGTCTGATTCATTTTGTTCGTCAGACAAGCCAAGCTGGAAAACGCATAAAATAATTTTCTGGCCCAAAACCAAGAACCCCGTTGTTGTTATTTATAATCTCAGAGAAGACGTCGTGTCTCGATATGGGAAGATACGCGTCATGTCTGTTGTTGGAAAATTGCCTAAAGCGTATTCCATTCAGTCTCAGCGTCTCTTAGCCGCTTATTTGGACAGACCGCAGTTTCCCGCAATGTTTTCCGCAAAAAAAACGCCAACGGAAAACGGGAATGCTGTTGTCGACAGTTGGGAAACTTTCTATGACGGCGCGACCCGAATGATTGATTATTTCAATTTTGTTGGGTATAATGGCGCAATGGTTTCGGTCAACAGCGACGGAAGCTCTATTTGGCCGTGTTCGGAATTGGCGCCGACGCCGCGGTATGACACCGGCATTTTTTCTCAATCGTGTTCTGATCCGGTTCGTAAAGACGTTTTGGAAGCGTTGATGAGAATGTTTGATCGAGAAAAGATGCGTCTTATTCCAGCGATGGAAATTACGCAGCCTGTACTGGCTTTGGAAGCCAAGGTTCGCAACAGCGACCCGCAGACTTCCGGATTGCAGTGGATCGGTCCAAACGGCAAGACCATTCTCAGCGCGTACCCGCCGGAAAACGGCGCAGCAATGTACTATAACATTTTACACCCGGAAGTTCAGCGGGTTGTTTTAGATGCAATTTCCCATTTGGTTTTACGATACAAAAATCATCCCTGTTTTACAGGTTTTGGACTTCAACTGTCAGACAATTCGTGGCTCGTTCTTCCGCCTCCTCAATGGGGCATGGACGATGAAACGATTCGACGATTTACCGCAGAAACCGGCATTTCCGTGCCAGGGGAGGGCGCAGAACGATTTCAGATTCGTGCGCGATACCTCAACGGACCGGCTCAGGAACAATGGCTCAAATGGAGATGCGCCAAATTATCCGATTTTTATTGCCAGATTCGTAACAGAATTCAATCAGACGGCATTAACAGAAAGCTGTACATTTCCGGAGCGAAACTGTTTACTCGATGTCATCGAGCAGATTTACTTCCTCGAATTCCTCATACCGTTAGCGTTAAAAGCGCATTGATGCAATGCGGTCTGGATTCAGATTTTGGCATGGGCGTCAAAAAAGATATTGTATTAATGTACACCCAAAGGGTTCTTAACGGACAAACTCTCAAAGAATCAGCCGCAGAGCGGGAATGGAACGTTCTTTCCGACGCCGGTTCATTTTTCAGCTCGCAAAACGGTCAGAGAATTCAAGCCAGTTTGTTTTATCATCCCAGCCATCGAATTCGCCTGCAGGGGTTTGAGAAGAAATCGCCTTATAAACCGACGTTCGCGGAATTTAACTGCATTCCAACGCCAGCCGGGATAGAAAACCGAAATCGGTTCATCCAAAGTTTGGCTCTATGGGACACACAAGAGTTTTTTGACGGCGGGTGGACGTTTGCTTTTGGCGAAGAAGAATCTGTAACCAATACGTTTGCCGCATTCCGATGTTTGGCTAACAAGCCGTACTATGACGCGATCCGTTTGGGAAGCGCCCTCAATCCCAATCTTTCAGGAACCGCCATACAATCGCAATCGCAGGCAATCGTTTGCCGCTGGATTTCAGACGGTCGTTCAACATGGGTTTATGCGATGAATACGACTCCGTATCGAATTGCGGGTAAAATTCAGATAAATTCAATCCCAAGCAGTGATGCAGGAATGACAAAACTGGCTTTGGATAACGTATTGCATCGATTTTCAGAAAGCAACAATAAAGGCGACGCCTGCATTGAAAACATACCATCGCTGGCTACGGAAAACGGTCAGCTTATGTGGCGCAGTTATTTTGCGCCCTTTGAAACGCAGGTTGTGCGGTTTAATATGCCAATTCGCCCCAGCTTGCCGCGCGTGGCGTGGAGTCAGCAAACTATTGACCAGATTAGGCAGCAGCTTGTTGAACTTTCCCGTCGAGTGGAAACGCTCAAAACCGCCAAGGCGATGAGAATTCTCGATAATCCGGATTTTGAGGCGCCTGTTATGGATTCGCAGCCGGTTCCGCAATGGAATGTGTGGAAAAACCTGAACCAACCGGAAAATTCGGTTTCTGGCGCTTATATTGACAATAGTAACGCCGTTCGAGGAAAGGGTTCTTTACACCTTGTTTCCGATGGCTGGCCAACGGCTGTTTACAGTAAAGGCATTGCTGTCGATGCCACGGGCAGGTTTACGGTTAGCGTCTGGATTAAAAAGTCGCCTGCGATTCCGTTACGGTGCTTTATTCGCGCTAATAATCATGGAAAACCGCTATACCGAGAAATATTGTGGTGTCAGGAATCTCCGACTGCCGCGGTAAATCAGCAAAACGATTGGCGGCAGTATTATTTCCACGTCAACGATTTGCCGCTGGAAAGCATGGACGATTTATGCGTAGGGTTTGAGCTGTCACACCAGGGCGAAGTCTGGATTGACGACGTCAATGTATCGGACTTGTACTTTTCAGAAAAGGAACAGCGCGAACTGTATCAGTACCTGGCTCCGTTGAACGCAAAATTCTCTCAAGGAGAGCTGGAATATTGCTGGCGGTTCGAAAAAGGCTATTGGTCTCAGTTCCTTATGGAAAGCGTTGAACTTGGCGCTACTCTGCCAAGCTCGCCGTACGCCATTGCCGCTCCGTATAATGGAGCGATTGGTCAAAACGCCAGCAAATTTAATCAGCAGCCTGCGGTAAACGCACCTGTCAGGACTCAATCCGCTTCGCCGCCAACGACGTTGAACGGAACGAATCAAAGGAAAAATCTGTTCAGATTTGGAAAGAATCAGGACGTCTCCGTGCCGATTCCCAACCAGTCCGTTCCCGCTAAAGAAGCGTCTGCTGATAAAGAACCGGAAAAAAAGACCATGTTTCAGCGTGTAACCGACTGGTTTACGTGGAAATAACGTCTTTGATGGAGATATATGGTCATATCTTTGAAAATCAAATAATAACAGAACTTAAATCGTGTTTAACTTCTGAATGCGAATACGAACGCAACTTTCAATTTTCAACATTGTTGAAATTTAAAACTTCGGGGACTTGCTTTTTAATTTCGTTCGGTGTATGATAGAACAGTAAGAGGAGCGCGGCGCTCCTTGTTGGTCGTTTCTAACCCCCTAAACGAATCTATGGCTAAAAAAGCGCTTTCCAAAACTCCGCCTCGACAGCTCAAGCATTGTCAGCTTCTGGCGAAAGCGGCTGAGGATAAAAGTATCGAACTGCGCGCCTTGGCGGTGAAGGGCTATCCCGGCGTGGAACTGTCGCCCAAAATCCTGCCGGGGCTGATTAGCGTCGGGTACTGGAATTCTCCGCGCGATCAGAACTGGGGCATGACGTGGCATCAGCACGACGGCTTGGAGCTGGAGTTCGTGGAATCCGGTCAGCTGGATTTGGGAATCGGCTCAGAGGTGTTCGAACAGGTTCGGGCGAATCACATCGCAATTACCCGACCGTGGCAGCGTCATCGGTACGGGAACCCTTACATTCGTTCCAGCCGGCTGCATTGGCTGATAATCGACCTCGGCGCCAATCTGCCCAATCAACAGCTGAAATGGCCCAGCTGGGTCGTGTTGTCAAAGGAAGACCAGAAGGAGTTTGCTGACCTGATTCGTTTAACGGAATCGTCAACCCTGCCGGTTGGCGCGCCGGTGCGAAAAGCGGTTTTGAGAATCGCTCAGCTGCTGCGAAACGTCAATCAGGAATCGTTTTATTCCTCGCTGACAATGGCGATTAACGAGTACCTTCTGACGCTGTTAAAGGCGATGCGGAAAAGCGACCTTCATCTCAACGCCTCGCTGGGCGCGTCATTCCGAGCCGTTGACCTGTTTTTGCAGTCGCTGCGGAACTCGTCAGACGCCCTCAAAGCGCCGTGGACGGTTCGGCAGATGGCAAAAGAATGCGGCGTCAGTCAAACCCTTTTTACAACCTATTGTCGGCAGATTGTCAACAAGTCGCCGGCAGATTATTTGAAATCCGTTCGCGTTGAACGGGCAGGCGTTCTGCTGCTGGAAAATCCGGAACTTTCCGTTTCTGACATTGCAGAACAATGCGGATTCGGCGCTCCCGCCTACTTCACCACGGTTTTCCGACAGGAAAAGAACGTTACGCCGCGGGAATATCGGCAGGCAGGACGCGAGAATTAGCAATTGTCAATTAGCAATTAGCAATTAAATATTGATGCCTATGCACAGCGCTTCGCACTATGCACTAACTATTAACAGGAGACAACCTCATGGGAAAAATTGGAATTGGATTGAATCTGGAAGCGGTTCGTACGAGCCATAAATCGTTTGAATGGGGCATGGAATTCACCGCGAAATGCGGGTATGAATACGTTGAGCCGATGGTTCATCTGGGTCGAGAGCTGCTGTCGGAGGCGCGGTATTTCCACAGCGTTTCCATGCTCGACGACCCGTTCCGAATTCGCGACTGCGCGGAAAAGCACGGGTTGAAACTGTCGGGCTTGTCTACCCACTGCCCGCTGGCGAAACCGGAAATCAGCGTCGAGTACCTCAAACAGGCGGCGCGGTTTGCCAAAGAGTGCGGCGCGCCGGTTCTCAATACGGACGAAGGCGCCAAGCCGGACTGGACGACCAAGGCGGAAGACTTTGTTCTCATTCGTTACACGCTCATGGAAGCGGCGAAAGTCGCCTCGCGCCGGGGAATCAAAATTGGGCTGGAACAGCATCAGCAGTACTCCCTCAAGCCCGACATGTTCGACGAACTGGTCAATCTGGTTGACATGCCGGAAACGATTGGCGTCAACTTCGACACCGGCAACTCGTACCTGGGCAACAACGACCCGATTGAATGGCTGGAACGGGTCAAGACGCGTCTGGTTCACGTTCACGCCAAAGACATTTCGTTCTCGCAGTCCGATTCCGAACGCGGCAAGGTGATGGGCACGCCGGTCGGCTGCGCCTGCGGAAAAGGCGTTATTGACTGGGAAAAGGTCATTGCCATTTTAAAGTCGATTCCGCAGGACATTGTCATGAGCGTTGAATGCGGCACGCTCGACGACGCCCAGGACAGCATCGACTATCTGCGGAAGCTGGTCTAAGTTGCGAGTAACGAGTTGCGAGTTGCGAGAGGCGCGCCTCGTTGGTCGCTTGCGGCGGAAGCCTCCAAAATCTTCTGAACGCGTAAAACCGCTCCGCACCGCTGGTTCGCGGGCGTCTTCGCCCACTGAAGAAATCTCACGCAAAGTACGCAAAGTTCGCGAAGTTTTAAAATCTTTGCGTTCTTTGTGGCTTAAAAAATCGGCGTCTGGGACTTTTCTGGGAACTGCTGGGATTTTTCCCAGCCACTCCCAGACATTCCCAGCCTCTCCCAGCAGCTCCCAGTTCTCTCTCGCCGTTATTTTTTCCATAAACCAAACATCTTTTATAAGCGCCCGCTCAAAACTTTCAATTTTCAACATTCATGAAAATTGAAAGTAATTAATCAAAAAAGTCGTGTATAATACATAAAAGGTAAATACCAACGTTCCTGTTTCGCGAGAATTGTTTTGCCGCGAGGACGTTTCCCAATCCAACCATTTTTCCTGTTCGGAACAAATCATGGTTAAATTTACGTTCGATTCCATTCGCCGTTCCTGGTTATACACAAAAGGTTATAAATCAATCGCTGTTTTAATCGCCGTTTTGACAGGCGTTGTTCTGTCGGCAACGAACGTTTATGCGGAATCGCTGTCGTATTCCAGCTTGACGACAGGTTATAATCCCGTTTGGCACATGGGGTTGGACGACGAAGCTGGCGCAACGACTGTCGTCAACGTCGGGAGCAACACGAATCAGGGCGCAGCTACAGACGTAACGTTTGGAACTCAGGGCGTTATTGGAACGGCGGCAACGTTTAACGGCAGTACCAGTAAAATTACTCTTACAGACAACAACGTCTGGAATACCAATCAGGCAACAATTGAAGGCTGGGTTAAAGCGTCGGACGTTAATCTGATTAATATTCTCGGTTATCGAAACAACGCAGGCGGGGGGCATTGTCGTCAGTTCTATACGCTTTCAAATGGAAATCTGGTTTTTTATGATTATCCTGGTACAGAATCCTCTGTTTCAACGGGTCAAGCTCTTGCAACAGACGAATGGGTGTATGTCGCTGCGACAATTGCAAAATCAGGCAATAATTATGTGAGCAAGGTGTATGTCAATGGTCAACTTGTTGTAACGGCAAACAAAGCATCAACAGGGAGTTTGTGGAACGACGGCAATTATTGGATAATCGGGAATAAGGATACGATTACGGCTACGGCTGATGGAAAAAAGGCGCTGCATACCCTCAACGGCTCTTTGGACGAATTGACGACGTACAACACAGCCTTGTCGCAGTCTGTATTTTTATCCAAATATGCGGTGGCAACAAACCAGGTTTCTGAAAAGTCCCTCATGGCAAACGCGACCGTTACCGCCAGTTCGAATTATAATAATACGACGTATGACGTCAGTCACATTAAAGACGGAATGTTGTACGATATCGACGTACAGAAAGGCTTTTGGCTGGCTCAAAATCAAGTTGCCAACGCCTACATTACCGTTGATTTAGGCGCTACGTACAACATCGATAAAATTGATTTGCAGAACTGCCGTAACGCAGGTTATGGGGATTCCGGAACAATAGATTTCACTCTGTACTATTCGACAGACGGTTCCAACTGGACGAAAATTTTAAACGATACGCTTACCCATAGTACAAGTTTAAATTCAACCGAAATCATGCCGGTTGAATCCTTTACATTTGATCCGGTTGACGCTCGATACGTTAAATTCGAAGCCAATACTTACGTCAAGTTAAGAAGTAATCAAGATAACCGCGCTGGGCTTTCGGAAATGTGGATTTTCGAACATACCAATTATTGGGGCGTTGGTACAGACCTGGCGAAAGACTGGACGATTGACGAAACGAATAAAACAGGAGCGAAATTCACGGAAGTTAACGGCAATACAGGAACGGTTTTTGCTACTCACACGGGAATCGTTACGCTCAACGCCGATGGCGAATTTGAAGTAACCGGCGACAGAATCTTGACGCAGTCCGGCGCGATTTCCGGAACCGGCAAGCTGAACAAAATCGGCGATGGAACGCTGGTTTTATCCGGCGCAAATAACTATACCGGCGATACGACCGTTTCAGCTGGAACGCTGGCGATAGCCGGCAGTGGAACGCTGCAATCGGCGTCTGTTACAATTGCCAGCGGAGCGGAGTTGCTGTACGACAACGCTCTGCCTCGTTCTCCCGTTTCTCAAACGTTCGATATCAAGCAAGGCGGGACGTTCGAGATATACAGAGCTGCAACGCCTGCCCACGATTACGCAAATTCCGGCATCTCAAATGTGAATAACGTAACGGTTAAATTTACCGGCGATGGAACCTGGGTTAAATCCGGGTCGGGAGAACTGTGGTGCTCTTCCGCCGACAACCGCCCGATAGTCTTTGAACTCTCGTCAAAAGCCAAAATGGTTATTGAAGATGGTACGTTTTACAACGGCGGGTGGAGGAAAACAACGTGGACGAACAACAAAGCCGAATTGGTTATTTCCTCTGCCGGCGCTCTAAACCTGTGGGACGGCAATATGATGGTCGTTGGCGGTCTGACCGGCGAAGTCGGTTCGAGAATCATTTGCGATCAGGGAAATTCAAACGGAATTTCTGTTGGAAACGGCGTAGACGCCAAACAAACGTTTACTTATGACGGTACAATAAACTGCTCCAAGGCGTCTAAGTTTTATAAAGACGGGGCTGGCAGACAGGTCATGACAGGCGCCATTTCAGGCGTTGCCATTACAGTTAATTCCGGCGTACTCGAACTGACCGGCGCTGCTATCCCCGCCAACGGCGCGATTACGGTTAACGCAAACGGGACGTTGGAATACAACGTCGCCGAAGGGGATACAAGACGCATTAATGTTACAACCTCTAACAAGATTTCCAGCGTCGGAAAGGTATTCAAAACCGGCGCCGGCACGCTGCAAATCAACGCTGCGGAAAATTCGGTAGACATGGACAGTCTGGTTCTCAATTCTGGACGTTTGGATTACAAAGGCTACTTTACTGGCGATATTGACGTTATTAACGGCGTAGTTCTTTCGCCGGGCAATTCCGTTGGAACGATGTACGAAACCGGCGATTTGACGCTGAAATCCGGCGCGTCGCTGTTGATGGAACTTGGCGGTACAGACGCTTCCGAAAACGACCAGCTGATTGTAACAGGCAACCTTCTTTTTAATGACGGAGCGTTTGTTGACCTGGTTCTGGCAGAAGGCAGCTCCTTGGGTCCCAACAGTACGTTTACCGCGATTCTCTCGGGAACGAACAGTCCCGATCTTGCGGACAACTTTATTGACAACTATGTTCGTTCCAGCATTTTCACGGATTTGCAATACGCCCCGCTGAGCAATGGACTGTACGCGATTACAGGCCGCATTGATCCCAACGCCGTTCCTGAACCCTCGACGTGGGCGCTGCTGATTCTCGGAGTTGCAGGGTTGATGTACTGGCGGAAAAGAAAATAATTAGAGTTTCTTCAACCCTGACCTGACCATGCGATATTTATTCCTTTCCCTGCTTTTAGCAATCAGTTCCGTCGTCTGCGCGGCGGATTATCAATGCGTTAAAACGGACAACGGCGCCAAGCTCGTCAACGGCGACTCGGTCGTATGGGAGCTGGTTGTCAAAACGCCGGAAGGCAAGCCGTATATTCATCCGGTTGCGCTGCCGGACGGGCATGTCATTTCCGAGCTTCGTCCAAAAGACCACCGATGGCATACCGGGCTTTGGTTTAGCTGGAAGTTTATCAACGGCGTCAATTACTGGGAACCGTCCAACGGAAAGACCGAGGTTGAATCGTGGGACGCGGTTATTGACGGCTTGTCTGCAACTGTTACAATCAAGCTGCGCTATTTTGACGATCGCAATCCGGACGTTACAATCTTAACGGAAGACAGAACCGTCGTCTTTTCCGCGCCGGACGAAAAAGGGAGCTATTCGATTTCGTTCAAACATCATTTCACCGCCGGAGGCGCAGACCTTGTCTTTGACCGTACGCCGCTGAACATCCCGTGGGGCGGATACGCAGGCTTGTCTTTGCGAATGAACCAGTCCGTCAAAGAATTCAAGCTGACTTGCGAAAACGGCGGCAATACAAAACACACCGTCCGAGCCAAACCGGCGTCGTGGTGCGATTTCCGTGACCAAAAGACCGGGGTGGGCGTTCGGTTTATCGTCATTAAGGGAACTGAGCAAACGCGATTCTATTTACTCGACGGCGGACATTACTGCATCATCCCCAGCCCTGTTCACGAAGGTCCGATTACATGTAAAGCCGGGGAATCGTTCGATTTGGAATACCTTCTTAAAGTCGGATACGATAAATAACCTGAAACGACTTGAGCTTTTCCGATGTTAAGCCTCTAGCTTCTAGCTTCTAGCTATTAGCTTGATAAACCTGATTCGTGCGTTATCGCAAGAAATAGGGATAACCAAGCTAGCGGCTAGGAGCTAAGAGCTAATAGCTCATTTCTGTTATAACTTCTCTTGACAAAAAACAACAAATTTTATAGTCTATAATAAGAAATAATTGAATTCCACTAGAAAAACAAACGCATATTTAAGGAGCGCATCCCGATGATTCATAAATCCGTTTTAAACGTATGTTTTTTTGTTTTAATCGTAATATCGAGCGCCTGTTTTGGATCCGAAAATTCTGACAATCAGGTTCAGACGGCTGTTAAATGCTTTGGAAAAGAAGGCGTCGAACGTTTTGAACAGATGTTCCAAACGGGAGAATTCGATTTTCACTATCGAAACGAGAGAAGTAAATGCTCTGTTATTCATTACGCTGCGCGGCAGGGAGATTTGAATCGAGTTAAACTGCTCGTTGAAAAGGGCGCAGACGTCAATGAAAAAGACGATTATAGAAGCAGTGTTTTACATTATGCCGTCGAAAGCGGCAATCTGGAATTGGCGCTGTATCTCGTTGAAAAGGGAGCGGACGTCAACGCTAAAGACAAATTTAAAAGCGCCGTCTTGGAGTATGCCATATCAAGAGGCAATTTCGAAATGGTTAAGCTTCTGGTTAAACATGGCGCGGACGTCAATGTTAGTAGTAATTGGGACGATACGCTTTTGCAGCATGCCTTCTTACACAAAAAATATGAAGCGCTAAAATATCTTGCTGAACATGGCGCCGATATCAACGCAGAAAACTACGAAGGAGAGACTATCTTGCACACTGTCGCCAAAGAGGGCGCTCTGGAACTGGTTCAATGGTTGACTGAACATGGTTCAAACGTCAACGCAAGAAATAAAAAAGAAGAGACGGTTTTGCATTTCGCCGCTCAAAATGGTAACAGGGAATTGGTTAAATATCTTGTTGAAAAGGGCGCAGACGTCAATGCCAAAGATAACTGGGGAAATACGGTTTTACATGCTGCCGCAGAAAACGGCAATTTGAAAACGGTTCAATTGCTTGTTAAACAGAGGCTGGACGTCAATTCAAAAAACTTTGGCGGCAGGTCCGTTTTACATTATGCAGCTGAAAACGGTAATCGTGAATTGGTTGAATGGCTTGTTAAACAGGGCGCGGACTTCAAATCCAAAGATAACTACGGAAATACGGTTTTACATGCTGCCGCGGAAAACGGTAAACTGGAAGCCGTTCAGTTTCTGGCTGAAAAGGGCGCAAACGTCAATGCAAAAGATATGTTTGGAACATCCGTTCTCCGTTTTGCTGTCGATAGAGAAAAATGGGACGTTGTTGAATGGCTTATTGAACATGGAGCAGACGTCAATGTAACAGACAACTCATTAAGTTCAATCTTGCATAGAGCTGCTCAATCCGGCAATCTGGAAGTAGTTCAGTATCTCGTTGAAAAGGGAGCGGACGCCAAGGCGGTTGGCGTTTTACATTCTGCCGCCCAAAGCGGTAATCTGAAACTGGTTCAATGGCTGGTTGAAAAGGGAGCGGATGCCAAGGCGGTTGGCGTTTTGCATTTCGCCGCCCGAAGCGGTAATTTGAAACTGGTTGAGTGGCTGGTTAAACAGGGCGCTGACGTCAACGCAAAAGACGGCAATGGAGTTACAGTCCTGGTCAGCGCTATGTGTAATAATAAACTGGAAACGGCTCAGTGGCTCATTAATCAGGGGCTGGACGTTAACGCAAAAGACGTCAATGGAGAGACGGTCTTGTCTTATGCCGTCAAACAAGGCAATCTGGAAGTGGTTGAGTGGCTGGTTGAACACGGCGCGGACGTCAATATAAAAGTCAATAAGAACATGGCGGTCTTATATATTGCCGCTGCCCTCAATCGTTGGAACATTGTTAAATGTCTTGTTGAGAACGGGGCGGACGTCAACTCAGAAGGTTATTCTGGGGTGCGTTCAAATTTGGGTTGCGAAAATAGATAAAATTGAGTATACTTGGCAAGATTTTTTACTTTACTCAAGAAAGGAACCCCTTGCCATGACCAATAACTCTATTGATAATTTGACTCCCGCAGAATTGAATATCATC
>JAZQDP010000115.1:0-21815 GCA_045546875.1 Thermoguttaceae bacterium
GTTAATAAGAAAGGCGTTACGTTTACCGAAGGCGAAAACAACACTGCCACCTATACTGGCGAAGTTGAAATGAACGCGTCTGGAACCTTTGACGTCAGCGAGAACAGAAATCTGGCTCTTACCGGCGTCGTTTCCGGCGAAGGCGACGTAACCAAACAGGGCGAAGGTACGCTGACTCTTTCCGGCGACAATACGTATACCGGCAAGACGACCGTTGAAGCTGGAACGCTCGCTCTGACCGGCGATGCCGTCAAGGCGAACAGCGCCATTGAAATTGCCGACAACGCAACTTTGGAATACAACGTCGCCTCTGGCGAAAAACAGCTGACCTTCTCAGACAACGTAACCGTCTCCGGCGGAAACATTCTCAAGACGGGCGCTGGCAAACTCAAGATCAAAGCGGACGGCGACCAGTTCAGCTCCGATAAATTCACCGTTTCCGCCGGCGAACTGGACTTCAAGGGACAGTACAACGGCGACATGTTCGTTCAGTCCGGCTCAACGCTTTCGCCCGGCAACTCGGTAGGCGACTTGACCGTCTACGGCGACGTTACCATTGACGCCCGCGCGACAGGCTTGTTCGAGTTCAGCACCTACAACGAAGACCCGGCTTTGCAGAGCTTTGATACGCTTACCATCGCCAACGACGGCGCGTTCGTTATTGACCCCAACTCAATTATCAAGTTGTACTTTGAAGGCAATGACGCTAACCTCTGGGCGGCGGAAGGCGCAGAATACAAGCTGGTTTCTGACGAAGGATTTGTTGCCGACATTACCGACATGAGCGATCTGCTAGGAAACTACAATACCCTGTTCGGTCTTGAAGGCAGAACGGACGGTCTGTACCTGATCGGCTTGGGCGCGGGTCCCGCTCCCGAACCCGGCTCCGGCGTCCCGGAACCGTCCACGTGGGCGTTGCTGATTCTCGGCGCTGCCGGTTTGATGTACTGGCGGAAACGAAAATAATTCGGAATGCGGAATTCGGAATTACGCAAAGCGTAGGCAAGCCGGGAACGTTAGTTCCCGAGTGTCCGTGAAATAAAACCTCACGCGAAGTACGCAAAGTTTTAAAAGAGATTGAAAGACGGTAATGGAGTTCGCTTCCTGAACTCTATTGCAGTCTTTCAATCATCACTACTGACTCTTACTAATCCCTGTTCACAGATTTGTAGTTGTTGAAAGGGCTTTCTTTCTATTATCACAAAACAATTTCTGATTAAGCCTAAATGTCTAATCGACGAAATGGCTCTAACCATGAATCCAACATATCGTCGATAATAGGGGCGACATCGTCTAATTCTTCAGAGTCGGCTTGAGAGTAAATAAAATACAGATCGAACGGGGTTTTGAGCGTTTGAGCAATAGCAACGCAAGGCAAATCGAGACAATAGAAGTCAATTTCCCATGTTTCGAGGATTACGCCAGGGTTTATTTCCTCCTGCGTTTTTTCGATATCGACAGAATTGTATTCCTCTTTAAGCGCATCTACAACCTCTTCCAAAAACTCTTGTCCGTCCATGTGAGCCGGGAAGCGTCTGATAGTCCACGCAGTCTCAGTCGGAGAGATTACAGTAACGCCGTCTTCATACGATTCAATAGTCCAATCATCTGGATATTCAAATTTAAAACCGTTGTTGTCGTAAATTTTATTAGGCATTCAAATAATAATGGGTTAGGCATGAGCGATTTGAAACTACATGCGTTTTTGATGTATATTTGGAAAAGATTTTTGAGAATCAATCGGAACGGATTCGTTCTTGTTTGAGACGGTAATTCCCCATTGAGCCATTTGTTCCATCAATCGTCGATCTGTCATATTATAATCTAACGGCGTAAGGACAATTTTCCCCTCTTTGAGTTCTGTTATGTCAGAACGACATTCAGGGGGATTATGCACGCCATTGGCGGCACACCAATAAAACGGCAATCCAAACGGGCTTGAACCTTTTTCGAGCTTTTCGCCATAAAGACGATTGTCCATTGGAGCAAAAGCAATTTCCGGAACAACTCCGTCCATGAACGCTTTTACCGTATCGTTAGGCATATTCAAATTGTACAATTTCGGACCGTCCGTTTGCCGTTCAAGAGTTTGTTTAATAATCTCAACAGCAATTTGGGCGGCTGCGTCGTATAAGTCGAGAGCGTCGGAACGAATTGAAACAGCAAACGCCGTCGCGCCAAAAAAACGTCCTTCTATTGCGGCAGAACAGGTGCCGCTATAATGCACGTTTATTCCAGCGTTAAATCCGCTATTGATGCCGCTGATAACGACGTCAGGGCGCGAGTCGCACAGAGCTTCAAACCCCATTCGAACGCAATCGGCAGGCGTGCCTTCAACTCCCCAACCCCAAAATTGACCATTAACAGTTACTTCGCGATATTTTATTGGAGCCAAAAATGTAATAGCATGCCCAACGCCGCTTTGTTCGTATAAAGGGGCAATGATTGACACTTCTCCAAGTGACGCAAGTTGTTTTGCCATTGCTGTCAACCCGGGAGCAAGAATGCCATCGTCGTTGGTTAATAGTATTTTCATTTGGATGTGTTTAGCGCTGTGTATAGGAAAAACTACTCCCTACTTCCTATTCCCTTATTTTGTATGCGCTCGCGCCTGGTTCATGTATTGAGCTATTTGGAGCGTCATTTCAAGGGACTGTTCGTAATTTAACCGAGGATCAACGTCAGACTGATAGTCTTTGCCGAGGTCTTCTTCTGTCGGACCGCAACTGCCGCCGATACATTCTGTAACATTCTCTCCGGTTAGTTCAAAATGAACGCCGCCCAAATGCGAACCTTCGCTGTGATGAATAACAAAAGCCAAACGCAGTTCACCCAACACATCGTTAAAATAACGCGTTTTAACGCCTGAACTTGTTGTGATGGTGTTGCCATGCATGGGATCGCACGTCCATACAACAGACAGATTTGCGGCTTTTACCGCTTCAATCAATTGCGGCAATTTATCTTGAATTTTATTGGCTCCAAATCGATGAATCAGAACGATTTTCCCTGGTTCATTTTCCGGATTAAGGATTTTAATCAATTCAACAAGTTCCTCCGGCTGCATGGTCGGTCCGACTTTCATGCCGACAGGGTTGGCGATGCCTCGAAAGAATTCGATGTGCCCCCCGTCAATATTGCGAGTTCGATCTCCAATCCAAGGCATGTGAGCAGTCAAATCATAATATTGAGGACGACGCGGAACTAAACGCGTTTGAGCTTGTTCATAGTCCAGATGAAGCCCTTCATGAGAACAGTAGAACGTTGTGCGTTTTAAATCGCTAACGCGACCGACAACAATCTGCATAAACCGAATTGAATCGGAAATGTTATCAATGATCCGTCGATAATCTTCGTTTTGCTGAGTTAAATCGATAAAATCGAGATCCCACAGCTCGGGATGATACATATCAGCAAAACCGCCGTCAACAAGCCCGCGAATGAAGTTCATCGTCATTGCGGAATGCCAGTAACCTTCGAGCAGAAGTTTTGGGTCGCAGCGTCTTGCTTCCGGGGTAAATTCCGGATGGTTAATCATATTGCCGCGATAGGCGGGGAGTGTAACGCCGTTGCGCGTTTCCCATTCTTTGGAACGGGGTTTGGCGTACTGACCGCAAAAACGCCCAACGCGAATAATCTTCTTCTGGCAGCCGTACGTCAAAATCAGACTCATTTTCAGCAAAATCTTCAATTTGCTTGCGATTTGTGCGCTTGTACAACCGGCAAACGTTTCGGAACAGTCGCCGCCCTGAAGAAGAAACGCTTTCCCTTCTGACGCCATGGCAAGTTCATTTTTAAGCGTTTCGACTTCCCAAGACGTTACCAACGGAGGAAGGCTCTTCAACTTGGTCAGAACTTCGTCGAGTTCTGCCTGATTTTCATACGGAAACCCCTGTTTGATAGTTTTCGTTTTCCATGAATCGGGAGTCCATGTATTCATAATAACTGAAGTAATTAAAGGTAGGGGGGAAAGGAAAATGGTTCTTCCGGCAAGTCCATACGCGGAAAATTTCTGGCTATTATTAATTGCTGCCAGATTTAAAGGCTAAAAGCCAAGAGTTTCAAACTACCCGGCTAACAGCTAGCGGCTAAAAGCTGGAACCTTCTCGCAACTCTTTAGCTTTATGAATCATATCATACCGTATTTAGTGGGAAATACAAGGGGAGAGAATGAGGGAAACTCTATATTCCTTATCATTTATTGCAAACAAAAACGCCGAATGGTTTCCCAAGCGGCGCTATATGGTGTATTGAAAGCTGGGTTTGAACGTTAGCGTTTAGCTGAGAATTTGTTCAACAACAACCTTTGTATATTTCTGACGGTGTCCGTTGCGGCGTTTTGAATCCTTGCGGCGGCGGAATTTCTGAACAACCAGTTTGGGTCCCTTTTCGACGCAGAGAACCTTAACGACGACTTTTGCGCCTTCCAGAGCCGGTTTACCAATCTTCAGACCTTCGTCTGTACGAATAGCCAAAACGTTTGTCAAATCAATTTTGTCGTCTGGATTGACGTTATCACGATAATCGATACAAAAACGCAGACCTTCTTCTACCTTAAACTGGCGACCGCCGTCTTCAATAATTGCGTACATTGCGATTTCCTCAAAAAACTTTATGCCTTGAGCTACCTGCGTCCGATATTATTTGGGAGAAAATAACGTCTGACGCCAAAATTATTAAAATTACACAGCTGAAAACGGAGGGAATCGCTTTCAGTTCCACATAATATAGCAGGTTTATTATAATTTTCAAGGGAGTACAACCGACTTTCTCGAAAATTTATTTCATTTTGACGTTGACTTTTCTAAAATAGAGACTAAAATTATTGTCGAAATGCCAAATTTTGATTTTCTGACGAAGCCCGAATTAGGGAATAGGGAACAGGGAACAGACGGTAGGGAATTAGCAATTAGCAACGAGCAATTAGCAATTGACGCAAAGCGCACCAATAATTCCGAATTCCGAATTCCGAATTCCGAATTAAATTCCACTACTCCCTACAGCCTACAGCCTACTGCCTCCCCCCCCGCTCGCTCCGAGGAAGAAGACTCCCCGTGGGGAATCATTATTTCATTTCTGTTTCATTTTATTATTTTAATTACTTTGGCTTTTATGCCAATTTATCGTAATACCAACACATTTCCAGGAATATCGCTTGTAGCTACGCTTGATTCCTCGGAAGAATCTATGGTTCCGGAGGAGGACTTTGGAGACGTTGCAGTCAGTCAGGCGGGAGGAATGAAATCTGACGAAAGTACTGCTCTGCTGGAGGAAGACGCTATTCCGGAAGCGGAATCGGAGAATCCAGCCGCTCAACTTGACGACGTTCAGCCCGTTGAGATGGAAGCGAACGATGCAGCGCGGAAAATTGAACTGGAAGACGTTCTGTCAGAGTACGATTCGAAAAATCCGGATTCTGGCGAAACGGCGGCAGGGGCAAACCAGCAGGCAAACGAAATTCTCCAGAGGGGAAAAAGCCGCGAAGGTTTAGAATCGGGACAGACGGACGAGACGGTTGGCGGAGGCGTTAACGGACGAGCTAACGAAGGAATTCGTCAGAAACTGCTCAAGGAAGGCGGGGGAAACAGCGCCAGCGAACAGGCGGCGGATCGCGCCTTAGCGTGGATTGCGCTGCACCAATACCCAAACGGGGCGTGGAGTTTCTCGTTTGACAAGCATCCGAACTGTCGGGGAGCGTGTAAAAATTCGGGAACGGAAACGTCCGATACAGGCGCGACGGCTCTGGCGCTGCTCGCCTTTATGGGAAAGGGAAACACGCACGTTTCCGGAGAATATCAGCAAACGGTAAAGCAGGGATTTACGTATCTTGCCAGCAGAGGGGAGTTCAACGAAAGGCGGGGTATGAACTTTCGACGCGGTTCGCAGCATGGATCAATGTACGCGCACGCGATTTCAACGTTGGCTTTGTGTGAAATATACGAGCTGACCAAAGACGAAACGTTTATGGAGCCGATTCAGGAATGCGTCAATTATATCACGTACAATCAGGCGCCGACAAATGGAGGCTGGCGATACGAGCCGGAGGAACCGGGGGATACGACCATGACCGTTTGGATGCTGATGGCTCTCCGATCCGCTCAAAAAGCCGGGGCTACAATCCCGCGCGCTACCTGGATAAATGCCAGCAAGTTTTTAGACTCCGTTTCTTCTGACCATTGGGCGCTGTACGGTTATAAAGACAACGCGCCCCGGCGGTCAACGACTGCCGTCGGTCTGTTCGGAAGAATGTTTACCGGATGGAGGCGAACGGAAGACGCTCTGGATAAAGGAACTTCCTACTTAAACGACTGGGGGCCGTCAGAAAAAGACGTCTATTACAACTATTACGCCACGCTGGTTTTGCGACATTACGAAGGGCCTCGCTGGCGGGCGTGGAACCCCAAAATGAGGGATTATCTCATTTCAACTCAAACTACGACAGGGCACGAATCCGGCAGCTGGTTTTTCCCCGGAGAGCATAACGAAGCCGGAGGAAGACTGTACGTTACAGCGTTATGCGCCATGACCCTGCAGGTTTATTATCGATACATGCCGCTTTATCGACCGGAAACGTTCTATCAGGACGCGGCTGATTGAAGAAAAATGGCAAGATAGGTAATCAAGCTGCTGGCTTTTAGCCATTAGCTTGATAAACCAGATTCGTGCGTTCTCACAAGAAATAGGGATAACCAAGCTAACGGCTAGTAGCGAGGAGCTAATAGCTCAATTATTTTTTGGCTAGCCATTCCCGCGAGGCTTTGCTGATTTTATCGAGCAGTTTTTTTTCGTTTTCGTTATAGGCGGAATCGTCGTCGTTAATTCCGAGTTCATCAAACAGCGCTGATTCTTCATCGTCCTCGCCTTCGCCCTCGTATTCTTCTTCGTACGAGTCGTCGGAATCCTGGTCGAATTCGTCGTTGTAATCCCAGGAATGAATGTTCTCAACCGGCTGTTCGATTACACTCTTTGAAGAAGCGTACACATTTTGAACGTCGTTGGTTTTTGCCCCGGCAGGCTCCGATTTTTCCCCGGCGGGTTGAACGTCAATGAGCGCTTTTGGCGTTTGAACGACTCTCGATTTCGCCGCCTCTTTTTGCCGTTGCATAATTTCCCATTCCTCGGGAGAAATGAGTACGTCTCGGGGTTTCCCGCCGTTATGGGCGCTGAGGATGCGATTGTTTGTCATCATTTCTATCAGTCTTGCAGCCCGGTTGTAACCGATGCTCATCCTGGTTTGGAGCAGAGAAATTGATCCGCGCCCTTCATTGACGACGATTTCAACCGCTGCGTCGTAAAGTTCGTCGTTTGCAGAGGCGTCGTCCTCAGAGACAAACGATTCCTCGTCCGTTCGGGCTGTGTACTGAACCAGATCCTGTTCAAACTCCTGATCCTCTTTTCCGACGTAACGAACCAGACGTTCGATCTCTTCGTCGTCGAGGAACGCGCCCTGACCGCGGATGAGCGACGCAGGCCCGTTGCGGACAAAGAGCATATCGCCAGACCCCATCAGTTTTTCTGCACCGATCATTTCCAAAACGACGCGGCTGTCGATGTTGCTGGTAACTTTGAACGAAATTCGAGCTGGCAGGTTCGATTTAATCAAGCTGGTAACGACCTGTTTAATCGGCTTTTGAGTTGCCAGAATAAGGTGAATTCCAACCGCGCGGCTCTTTTGCGCCAGGCGGATAATGTGCGATTCCACTTCCTTCGGGCAGGTCATCATCATATCCGCCATTTCGTCGGCGATGATTACAATAAAGGGCATATTTTCCGGAATCTTCTGACGATCTTCTTCCGTCTGCGGCTTGATTCTCGCCAGACGCTCTTCCTGAGTCAGATTGTTGTACTGCGAAATGTGTCGAACGCCCGCCTGCGCCAGCAGATTATAACGTTCTTCCATTTTGTCAACCGCCCACGCCAGCAAGGCTTCCGCCTTTTTCATGTCCGTTACAACGGGGTGCATCAGGTGCGGAATGCTCTTATATTGCGACAGTTCGACCATCTTCGGGTCGATCATGAGCAATCGAACCTGAGACGGAGACCGGGTCATGAGCATGGACGCGATAATCGAGTGCAAGCACACGGATTTACCGGACCCCGTCTGACCGGCAATGAGCAGGTGCGGCAGTTTAGCGAGGTCGGCGTAAATCGGCGAGCCGGCAACGTCGCAGCCCAGATAAATCGGGATGTTCATCCCCTTCGTCTGTTCCATGGATTCCTCAAGGACTTCCCGGAACCGAACGGACTTTTTGTTCTTGTTGGGGATTTCAATTCCAATCGTGTTTTTCCCCGGCAAGGGCGCGACAATTCGCACGCCGCCGCCCGTCTTCATGGCGATTGACAAATCGTCCGTCAAGCAGGAAATCTTGTTCAGACGGGTGCCGCGTTCCGGCTTGATTTCGTACATCGTCAAGATCGGACCGGTTTGATGGTCAACGACTTCAACGTTGACGCCGTAATCAGCCATAGTCGTTTCCAACAGAGACGAGGTGTTCTGAATTTCTTCTTCGTACGCTTCCTGATTGAACACAACCGGCGGCTTGAGCAAATCGATTGGCGGGAGTTTGTACGGCTCTTTAATCTTTTCTGTCGAACCCACCAGAGCTTCAACCAGTTCATCGTCAATTTCGTCTGACGATGTAAGCGAAAGCTGTTTGTCGGACTCTGGAAGCTCAATCTCTGGCTTGGGCGTTTTCGACTTCGGCAGAATTCGATTCCAGAACCAGCCTTTGTTGTCGCCGGAATCCATGTTAGAAGAAGTGTTTGGCTGTGCTGACAATGTGGTTTCGGAGTGAGGAGTTAGGAGTGAGGAGTGAGGAGTTGGCGCTTCGCGTCTTGCCTCGGATTTTTTATCCTCTGCTTTTGGCTCTTTTTTCTCTTCAATAACAACGCTTCCCACTCCTTCAATAGCCAATTGTTGAGTTTCCTGTTCGTTAGCAATCCAAAGACGATACATCTTCTTAGCCGGGTTCAAAATGAACAGATCCAATATAAAAAACATCAAATTTTCGGCACACATAATTCCGCCGAAAAGAATCAGGCTGACTGCGACAATAAACGTTCCGGCAAAGGAGAGTTGACTATGCAAAAAAGATTTGATTTGATAGCCGACAAACCCTCCCGCGCCGTAGGGCAGAGTTGAGAAAGCCCCGTCGCTAAACAGGAGCGAAAAGCATGCCAATAAGCCGATAAAAGCAGCCCACCAGCCCAAAGAACGCACTAACCCGTGATCCGGCGTCTGACAGGAAAACGTCAACCATGAGTACGATAAAAGCGAAAAGAAAAACACGTACGCCCCCCAGCCGACATAATAAAACATCTGTTCTGAAAGCGCCGCCCCCAGATACCCGCACGGATTCTCATACGTAGAAGACTCATTGCTCGGGTAATAGTTTCCCATCAGCGAATCCGATGGCGAATATCCGAACAACGATAATCCCAATAAAATCGTTAGAGATATGAGAGCTATCCCGCTCAATGCGCAAAATGTTTTATTCATCATACTATACTCCTTATTTCATTCAAGTATAGTTCAGAATCTGGAATTAATAAGACGATAATCAGAAATTATCCCCAAAAAGAATATTGATTTTATTACATAGAATCAGTGTAATCGTTATAATCGATACAGTTTAAGGAGAGTAGGGAGTAGGGAATTAGCAATTGATAAGCCTCTAACTGCTAGCTCCTAGCTATTAGCTTGATAAACCTGATTCGTGCGTTATCGCAAGAAATATGGATAACCAAGCTAGCGGCTAGGAGCTAATAGCTCATTTTCAATTAGCAATTAGCAATCGCTAATTGCTAATCGCTAATTATCTTCTGTTCATGTCGCAAGTAACGTTTCCTGCGGCGGGCAGATAACATTTTGTAACGTAATCGACAACCATTCTGTGAGCGCTGAATCGCCATGCCAAAGAGGCGATGGAGTTCATCATTCGTTCAACCCAAGCCAGCGGGACGCCGTCTTCGTCACGTTCGTAGAACAGAGGAATAATCTCATTTTCCAGGGTTTGACGAAGCGATGCCGCGTCTCGGGCGTCTGTAATGCTGTCATCCGTTCTGTGAGCGCGCCCGTTGCCGATGGCAAATCCGTTGACGCCATTGTAGGCTTCCGCCCACCACCCGTCTAAAACGGAGAAATTGAGAACGCCGTTGAGAACGGCTTTTTGCCCGGACGTTCCAGACGCTTCCAGGGGGCGGCGCGGGTTGTTCATCCAGACGTCAACTCCCTGAACCAGATGTCGAGCAACGTTGATGTCGTAATCTTCAACAAAGACAATATTCTTTCCCAAAACCGGGTCTTTGCGAAGCTCGGCAATTTGCTTGATAAGGGCTTTTCCGGGTTCGTCTGCCGGGTGGGCTTTGCCGGCAAAGACGAATTGAACCGGTCTTTCCGGGTTCGAGCAAATATTTCTCATCCAGTCGAGATCGTCCATGAACAATGTTGCGCGCTTGTACGTGGCAAAACGTCTGGCAAACCCGATCAACAGAGCGTTGGGGTCAAGTACGTTTTGAGCGGCTTTAACGCTGAACTCGCTTTCGTTTCGGCGAACGCACTGACGTGTAACGCGGCGGCGAACGAATTCAATAAGCTGATTCTTGAGAAGCTGGTGAGTTTCCCACAGTTCGCCTAGCTCGACCTTGTAAATATCGTTCCAAACCTCGTACAGATACATCTGGTCGTACCAGTCCGGAACGAACGTTCTGTTGTACAGATTCCAAAGCGGACCCGCCAGCCAGCTGGGAAGATGGACGCCGTTGGTAATGTGACCAATCGGAGCGCTGTTCTCGTCGCGATCCGGCCAGAGGTCTTTCCACATTCGTCGGGAAACGACGCCGTGCAGGTTGCTGACGCCGTTGACATATCGCGCCATTTTCATGCCCAAAACGGTCATGCAGAACGTTTCGTTATGGTCTTCCGGATGAACGCGTCCTAATGACATGAGCTGATCAAAACTGATCCCTAAAGCCTGGCTCATCGGCGCAAGATACTTTTCCATTAATTGCTGATTGAAACGGTCGTGCCCGGCAGGAACTGGCGTATGAGTGGTAAAGCAGGTTTGACGATTGACCGTGTGCTGCGCTTCGTCAAATGACATGCCGTCTTCGTGAATATAATCGCGCATGACTTCCAGCGTTGCAAAAGCGCAGTGTCCTTCGTTAAGATGATACACGCCGGGATTGATTCCAACTGCTCGCAAAGCGCGAACGCCGCCGACGCCTACGATAAGTTCCTGGCGAATGCGGTCTTCGTTTGTGCCGCCGTACAGACGAGACGTGAGTTTGCGGTTGCAAGGGGCGTTTTCTTCAACGTCTGTATCGAGCAGATAGAGTTCAACTCGCCCCACCTGAATCTTCCAAACCCGGGCGAAAATAGCGCCGTCTCGCGTTTCAATCGGAATTCTCAACGCCTTGCCATCTTTATCGAGAACCTGCTGCATAGGCAAGTCTTCAATTTTGGTATTGATGTATTCTTCCTGCTGATTTCCGTTGGAATCCAGATGCTGCTTGAAATACCCTTCGTCATAGAACAGACCGACAGCAACCAGAGGAACTCCCATGCCGCTGGCAGACTTGATGTGGTCGCCCGCCAAAACGCCCAAACCACCGGAATAAATCGGAACGGATTCATGAATACCGAACTCAAGAGAAAAATACGCCACCGGACGAGCGCCCAAAACGCCAATGTTCGTTTTCGCCCAAATCGGACGGTCGGTCATGTACTGCTTCAGCTTGCGGAACGCATAGTTGATTCGCCCTTCCATCGTCAACTCAAATACGCGATCGTAAAACTTGTCCTGATCGTTTTCGTAGGTTCGGAGCAACGCAATAGGATTGTGATCCAGTTTCCGCCACAGTTCAGGATCCAAGTCCCGAAAGATGTTAATGATTTCCGGATGCCACGACCACCAAAGGTTATTTGCCAACGCCTTGCACTTGTCGTAAAGAGAATCCGCCTCTAAACCAACGCTATTGAGAAAATCCTGAAGTCGTTTTGAATAATTAGGGTCTGTCTGACTCATAGTTAAATCGATAAATTGTAATAAAAATAAAAAGGTTGTTAATTTGGAATTTGGAGTGCGTAATTACGCAAGCGCCTCATAAAAGCTGGGGGTTGCTGGGTGGGGTCCAGCTAAATCCGAATTCCTGTGTATTCTCTATTATACCTAAATATCTGATTTTCTGCTAGAGGAATTTTGATAATTTAGAATTAAACTTCTGTCCACAACTATCCAGCAACGTGCAATTCGTGATTGGCGGGAGCTTGATCGTCGCGCCGAACCACTTCTGTAGGCTGAAATTCCAGCTGGAACGTAAGCGGTCCAATTGAAAAAACGCTTTGATTGTTTAATTCAAATGGAATGTTGCAAGGAATGAACTGATCGTTTACCAGCGTGCCGTTTCGAGACCCTAAATCGGTGATAAAGACTTTTCCGTCAATTAAATCCAATCGGCAATGATTACGGCTCACAACCAAACTGTCTACAGATAAATCCGATTCACGACCACGACCGATCAAACATGGCAACGGAATTGTTACGCAGTCGGTTGTGGCGGAGCCGTGTATAACAAACAATCTTGCCATTGCAGGCGTTTTACGAATCAAATTGTTCATTTTAACGAAGTGGAAAATCAATCGAGGCGTTTCGGTAGGTATTTAGGTAGGGGAGATTTTGCAGTTAGGGATCTGGAAAGCGCTTTGCAACTATCCCTAACTTTTTATAAATTTTAATTTGTTTTGAAAAAAAATCAACCCCCTAATTAAAAAAAACTGCAGGGAATCTTTTAGAAATTAGGAATTCGGAATGCGTCATTCGGGATTACGCAAGCGCCTCATATATAAGATGGGAACGTCTGAGAGTTGCTGGGAGTTGTTCCAGATCAGAATTAACCAACCGTCTTACCTCACCGTCCAATAACTTTTGGAGGCAGAACAAGCACAAAGGCGCACCCCTGTCCGCCTTGTCCAGAGCGAATGAATAATTTGCCGCCAATTTGCCGGACGAGCAATCGAACTATGTAAAGCCCCAGCCCAGTTCCTGTTTTTTTTCGTTCGAGTTCATTGCCAATTCGATAAAAACGAAGAAAAATCTTTTTGCGTTGGTTTAGGGGAATCCCTGGACCGTTGTCTTCAATGCGCACCACAAGACGGGAGCCGCTGGTTATTCGAGAATGAACGCTTACCTTCGGAGACGTTTGTGAGGCGTATTTTACCGCGTTGTCGATTAAATTTTGCAGAATTAATTCAATCGCAAATCGTTTATGTTCGATTACGACTGACGTTGATACCGCCGTAACGCTTTCCCGTGGAACTTTATATCGAGTGCAGGCGTTCGAAATTGACGTTTCAATAATTTTAGGAAGCAAAACTGGCGTTTCAGGAAATTTTTTGGCGGATTTCGTTTCCAGCACACTTACCATCAGAACCTGATTAATTAACGCTTCCAGACGGTCAATGTCATTTTTCATGGCTTGATACATCTCGTTCCGCTTTTCTTCGGGAATATTAAGTCGTTCAAGCGTTTGAATTTGTAATTTCAAGGAAGCCAACGGAGATTTTAATTCGTGAGTTACCGCGTCAATAAAGTTGGATTGACGCAAGTTGAGATTAATAAGTTTTACCGACAAAACGAGGTAAACAATAACGCCAGCTAAAATTACCGTAAGCGACACAGCGCCTATCGGTAAAAGAATCCAAAAAAAGGTAGGCGCTTTTGGCGCTGCCCAAATAGTGGATATCGTCCAACCGATAAGCAAAAGAATTACCAAGGCAATCATAATAACTGCCATCGTAATAGGAAGTCCAAGGGATCGTCGCATAGGAAATGGAAACGTTGTTAATTAATTCGGAATTATGGCTTTTCCGGTAAGTTGGCGCCTGGCGTTTGTGCAGCTCAGTCCGTACACGGATTTTACAGATTAAACGGAGCGCGAAGCCGCGCGGGCGGAAAGGACGAGGTTATGTCTCCGAAGACGCTGGTTTTGGAGCTACCCACTTCCAATCAGGAACCGACCTCGTCGGTCGCCGATTGGTTAATTGATAAATCAATAATCGTTTGTTAATCATTCAATTTTTAAACACGAAAAACACAAAAAAAGCGAAAATCAAGAAAAGTTTAAGATTAAAAAAAATCCTTTCGTTTGTTTCGTTCTTTTCGAGTATTTCGTGTTAAAAAAACTTTTGGATGGGTAAAACATCTGTTTTTTAGCTCACAGGCGCCAACTTGTCGGATGAACCAAATATTATTTGTTTTCTTCTTCGCCTGTATTTTCTTTAGCGTCGGCATCTTCATCCATGGGGCCGTAGATATCAGCTAACGCTTTTTTCAAAACAGGACCGCGAGCGTTGTCTGTAATAACCTTGCCGTCTTTTCCGATAAGAATCATGGTCGGAATAGCGGTAACGCCATAGTACTCGTCCATCGTTTGACCATCGGCAACCAGAGCTTTATTGTTCATCATTTGTTTCCAGGGCATTTCTTTCTTTTCGATGAACGTCTTGAGCGTTTCGACATTTCTGTCAGCTGAAATTCCGATGATCTCAAAGCCTTTTTCGTGATAGAAATCGTAAAGCTTTTTAACGTTCGGGATTTCCTGACAGCATGGGCCGCACCACGTTGCCCAGAAGTCAATCAGAACGACTTTTCCTTCGTAATCTTTGGCGTTGTATTCAGAACCGTCGATAAAAGTTCCGCCAACGAGCATTTCATTTCCGACCAGTTGAGCGCGGCGAAGCATCCCTGCCAGCATCTTGCCGATCATAACGACTTGTTTGTTTTCAGCGTTTTTGAGAAGATTGAAAACCTTTTCGTGAACTTCACGAAGCTGAGTTTCGTCCAGGATTTCTCCAGCGTATTGCATAACAAATCCCAATCCCTTAGCTTGAACAACGCTGACGTTTTTCCCTTCCTTTTCGGCTTTCTCAACAATGCTAAACAGAGCGCTTTTGGCTTTGTCAATGTCGTTAGCTCGGAGGGCGGATCTAAAATCACTGATCATGTTGGAAACTTCCAGTTCGTCAGCTATTGCATCCTGACCTTTATCTCTGCACAGCTGCGGCAAGGCGGCATATTCTTTTTCAAAACTGGGATCAAGACTTTTGAGCTGTCTGAGAACCCATTTTTTCGTTTCGATTGAACGGACAATCTGTTCCTGGGTCAAAGAATCTTTAGCAAGAATTTTGTTGACAGCTTCGTTGGTGGCTTTGAGAGCGTCAGCCATGCGCGCCTTGATTTCCTCTTCTGTTTTAGGCGTCGGTTTTCCAAAAAGATTCTCTCGTGTATGCAGATTGTTGATAAATTTGAAGTAGTCTTCTACGGTTCCTTCTTCTGGAACGTCGGCGTTGAAAACAGCTTCTGCTTTTTCGGCTTTGGGCGCGTCATCGTCTGCCTTTTTAGCGTCGTCTGCAAAGGACGTATTGACGAACGCCATTGCAAACGCGGCAATGAGAGTCAAATAAAACGATTGTTTCATGATTTCCTTTCTGGTGAATGATGTTGAAAATAGAAACAGGATCTACCGAATTGATTCCTTTTTCCGATTTATACCATAAATACGATATTTTCGTAATTTGGTTCATACGATTTTCCTGTCTGCAACATCTTGTCCCACGAGTTTGCACCCGCGGCTTGCCAAAGTTTTATTATTTTTCAAATCTCAGTTCGACCGGACCGATCAAGCCGGACTTGTACGTCGGACCGTGATAATTGGTCGGAATGCTTCGGTAATGGTTTGCTAATGTACTGTAAACCTCAACTTCAATTTGGTTTTCGCCTTCCTTCAACAAGCCGGAAATGTCAAGTTCCCACGGCTGGCAGACCAGAACGCCGGCGGATTTACCATTGATTCGGACTTCCGCCGTAGCGCACAGATCGCCCAACGAGAGGACGACTTTCTTTTGTGCCTGTTCTTTTGTAATAGTAATCGTCTTACCGTAGACGGCTCCGCCGGAATAGTAATCCAGCCCCATTCCCGCTTCGCTCCAATCCGCCAACTTGTCAAGTACGCCTTGTTTGGTGGAGAACATAATCGGTTCGGCAAACGCCGCGCCGCCGGGAAGCGGGCAATCGGGAATGATTACCTCAACAACAGACGGTCTTTCCGCTCCAAAAATAATATTACATATCCATCGGCGCGTTTTAGCCTGAGCAGGTTCCGTCGAAATAACGGCGTATTTTTTGCCGTCAACATAAACTATCGGTTCAGTTGTAACAGCGCTGTCCAGCGTGAACGTTATTTTGTTCAGCCCGGCGGGCGCGAAAAATCGATATTCCATCGTCGAAGTTTGATTTGTGTTGAACTCAACCTTATCGAGAGTATGCCAGCTCATAGAATTCGGGAACGCTTTTTCTTTTTCTTCTCTTGACAGGTCGTCCAATTCCGGCTGCGCCTGACGCGGTTCGTGAACGCCTTTTTCCAGGAACCAGAACCCGCGTCCCGCCGTTGCGTACGACAGCGTCAAAATCTGCGGTTTGCCGGAAAGCTCAAGCGTTTTCGCGTCGAGCGGAACGGGCTTATTATCTAAAAAAACAGCGTCCGGCAGAATTCCCCCTTTTTGGATTGTTGCCGTTCCCTTCCAGCAAACGGACGTTGTCAAATAATACCGCTTGGGCGGTTTCTCCTGACCATAAACGACGTGATGATGTCCGGGGCTTCCTTTTTGCGGCGCTCCCAACGCTATAAAATGGTCGGTAAAGTTTGCCTTCAAGCCGTGATTGCCCTGATGTCCGGGATTCCCTTCAATGCCATATCGCCATGAGAATTCGTACGGACGCCAGAAGGAATCCAGATTCTCTAACGAATCCACTGGATTGGACGTTGGCGCCGACGTCATGGGCGTCGATTTAATCCAGAAGCGCTGTCCGAATCCAACGGAATCGGATTTCCAGTCTTCGAATCCTGGCGTTGCATGCGCAAAACCATTCCCGTCAGACGCTATAAAGTATTTTACCGGCTCAGCGCGGCGATATTCCACCCGACGCGCTTCAGCCCCGATAATTCTGTTGTCGTCTGTAACAGGAAGGCGGAAATCGCCCCAGCGGTTGTCCATGGTTGGAATGAGTTTGAAGGTCCACGCCCCCTCAATCGGGACGACGTCATATTCTTTCGATTTGATTGGAGCGGAAATCTGCGCTGTTTGCGTTGAGTCGAAAACGAACACGCTTGCATCGCTGGCAGCGACGGAAATCTGAACAGACGTATATCCATCTTTGACGTTTGTAACAGTTGCCGGCAGAATCTTGCCTGTCATTGGATCCCAGCGTTCCGGACGTCCCTCGCAGCGGAACGAAACGATAGAATCTTTCTCCACTCCCATGACCATATAGACGTCGTACTTGCCCGCTTTGCGGTGCAGATATTTAATCGGCGCGTCCGCTTTAACGTCCTGCGGAAGAACGTGAATCATCTTTTCAGCGTTGGCTTTGGATGAATTTTGAATGGGGAATCGAACGTTCCTTCTGCCGTATCGGTGCAAATCGTGAACGTTAGTCGGATCAAGCTCCTTGAGTTCGTCGCTGTCGGAGAGCCGATATTTCAAATCGAGCGTTGTAAATAGCGTCTTTTTTCCGTCGGAAACGGCAAAGAAGAATCCTGCCATCTGGTTGCCGCCCTCGTTGTCTTTGGCGTCGATTCGGACTTTATCCCCGTTTTTGAGTGTCAGAGCGCCCGTCCAGCCGGTTGAATAATCAGCGCTTGAACAAACGCGTTTGTCGTTGATGTACAGATCGCCGTGGTTGTCGGCAATGAACTTGACTTGATACTCTGTCGGCGAGTCTGAAAGCCCTTTGAGCGTTCCGACCGCCTGAATTTTGCGAACGTATTCTTTTGACCACGCCCAGTACCCGGTAAATCCGCCGGGATATACTCGCGGCGGCGCAGGAGGAGCTTTGAGTGTATTGTCAACTTCAAAGTCTGCAACGCACTCTTTCGACGCCTGAATAATCTCGTCTACCAGTTTGTTGAGAACCGGGTCGTTCGCTCCAGCTCGGTCCGAAACAATCGGCTTTTTCCCGTAAATGAAAACCATCCCGCCAGCTTGCTGAAATTGACGCAGTTTGACTAACACGTTCCAATGCAGCGCTTCCATGGACGGAATAACGACTACAGCAAAATTCATGTTGGAAACCGACAGTTTGGCGGATTGAGTTCCATTTTGAGGAACGATCTGAGCGCGCAGAATAGACTGCTCGTCAATAAACGCGATGTCACGGTTTGTCGAATAGATTTTTTTTGCCAGGTCGAACGCGGTTGACGTTGCTTCGTTTTGATTGTTGGACAGCCCCGCCGCGTAAGGCGCGATGGGGTAGATAATCGCAATTTCCGCTTGCCACGTCCCTTGGCTGAGCAGATACGACAGACGTTCGTAGTATTTCAGGAAAACGTCCATGTGTTTCCAGTACGGCATCCGGAAATGAAAGCACGGCGGCGCCCATTCCCAATAACTGCCGTGAGTGGTATAGTAAAGCCCATGAAGATTGAGCAGCGTCGTTCCAAAAACATAATTCTCGTTAGTCGCGTACATCAAGCCATCGGGATTAGCTCCCCAGCCGATTGAGTGATAGCCTTCCAGCCAAACGCGAGGACGCTGATAAAGACTGCAAATTGACGCAGAAACCTTGTCTTTGATAAAATCAGCGTTGGTTCGAGGCGTGTCGTGCCCCGGAGCGGTGTACCATCGAGTAACGCGAAAATAATCGTGATACTGCGCCGGTTCGTATCCTCGTCCGGCATTGTCGCAGCCGAACGTCAAGCCGCGAGAGTAATGCCACATAAAAACGGGCTTGAAATATCGCAGTTCGCTCAGGTATACCTGAACTTCCATCGCGTCCATTTTAGCTTTGGGCGTTATATCTCCAATGTTAGTAAACAGACCAGCAGCGACAGTAAAGAAATCGTATCCCATTATCTCTTCAAAACGTTCCGCATAATCGTCTGTCCATTGCCAGCCATGATACCCAATAGTCAACAAGTCATTGAAGAAAAAGTTTAACCCGGCTGGATCCCCGCCGTTGTGATCTTCAAACGGCTGAAAAAACTTGTCGATTACCCGCTGACCAGACTGCGGATGCAGCGGATTGAGCGTTCCCGGTCGAACTTCGTATTTAAATTCCCAAACAGAATATTGAGACGATGGGGAATTCTCGGGAATTTGATATTGTCCGTCCTTCGATTCCAGCTTGAATCCCGTTCCGGAAATGTGCACGTTTTCCATCGGATAGGCAGCAAAGGCAATATGATTTTCCGCCTTGTTGAGTGTAAAGATTTCTCCGGGTTTGACAACCTTGACCTGATTCCCTCTCAGCGGTCGAGCGTTAATCGCCGGGTCGTTATAGATAATCGCATTGAACAGGTTTCGGGTGTTATAACAGTCTAGTGTATATGTGCTCAGACCGATGCCCATATTGTATTTTGCCGCCAACTTTGAGGCGTAAGAATAAAAGTCCCACCATTCCGGAGTAAAGAGGGGCGGATCGTTGTTATACGATCCTCTGCCTCTGTCGTCTCGAATATAATTGACCTGAACGCCGGAAATGCCCTTTTTATACAGTTCTTCAAGCTGCCATTCCAGACGCGCTTTATCCAGCCTGTCGCCAGACCACCACCAGAAAGGGACTTCGCCGTACCCAGCAGGCGGGGTTTGAAAATTCTCCAGCAAATTCTGGGGATTCTGTTCTGGATAGGCAATTGCGTTTTCCGGCGCAGGAGGCAGTTTAGATGGGTCGGAAAGATCAAGCGGGGATTCAAAAGCGTATCCCATCGCAAGAGTTGTTAAAACGATAATCGGACTTAACAGTATAGACTGAATTCTAAAATTCGTCATAATTCGCTCTTTGAGTTTTTGGGGGGAGGAAGGAAAAACAAGATAAACGATAAAATCCGAATTATACTGCTAAGATGGACTTTATCGTACTGTATGTAAAAATTATACCCTGTTTAGAATTTAAAACAAGTGATTAACAGATAATATTTATAACATAATTTTAGTTTGTCTGAAAGATCGTAAATGAACAATTTGAAAATTGGAACTGGTTCATACATCTCAAAAAACCTAATGTTCGTAGAACGTATTTCTGCGCTGTGTAATTCTATTCCCGAAATAAAAAACTGTGTATGGATAATTTAACCCATACACAGTTATTAGCGGTCATTTGCGTGATTACGCAGTACGAATCATTACTTGAGTTTACGGAAGTACAGCAGTCCAGCAGCGCCAAGAATCAGCAACGCCCATGTGGACGGTTCTGGAACGCCTGAGCCGGGTTCCGGTCCCGGCGGAATTGGACCAGCGCCGAGACCGATCAAATACAGACCGTCCGTTCTGCCTTCCAAGCCAAACAGATCATTAAAGTTGGCAAGCAAGTCGCTCATGTCGATGGTTCCGGTAGCAAAACCGTCATCGGAAACCAGCTTGTATTGAGCGCCTTCCGCCGCCCAAAGGGAAGCGTCGTTGTTTTCAAAGTACAACTTGATAATCGAGTTTTCGTCAATTACAAACGCGCCGTTGTTGGCGATAGTCAGCGTATCATACTCCGGATCTGCGGCGTTATAAGCGCTGAACTCAAACAAGCCCGTTGCGCCAACGTCCATGGTAACGTTGCCGTAGACGGTCATGTCTCCAACGGAGTTACCCGGCGACAGCGTTGCGCCGTTAGCGACGAACAAATCGCCGTTGTAATCGCCTCTGAAATCCAATTCGCCAGCGGAGACGGCAAATCTGTCAGCTGTAACAGAACTGGGCGATTCAGCGCGAATCTTCAACGTTTCCTCGCCGGTCTTTTCAATCGTATTGGCTTTAATCGACCCGACAAACTTGGACGTTTCAGAATTGTTGAGCGTCAACGCCTGACCGGACGCGTCAAGGGTTGCTGCAACGGCAACTGTATCGTCGTTGTTCAATTTTCCGCCGGACAGGTTGTTGAGCGTTCCGCCAGCCGCCAAAGCCATCGTACCTTGTTCAACGGTTGTTGAACCGGTGTATGCAGGAGCCTGAGACATCGTCAGGGTTCCTTCGCCCTTCTTCGTGAATCCGCCAGCGGCGTCGGCTTCGTCCGATCCCTGTTCGATCCTGGCGGAAACGGTAACGTTGTATCCGTTGGTGTCGAAAATAGCCCCGCCCTGCTTGATGTAATACTTTATGCTGCCAGCGGCAGTAAAGAAATCTGTGTTGTTGTCTGCAACAGCCTGAATGGTTCCTCCGTTGAAGTTGAACGTACTGCCGGCTCTTGATCCGCCTTTTGTACCGAACAAGGCAATTGTTCCGCCGTTGAGGTTAACGGTAGTTGTTCCTTGCCCAAACCACAGCACGCCGCAAGCGGGGTCACCGCCGGTTGTGTAACCGCCGGGAACGCCAAGCGTGAGCGTTCCGCCGTTCATGTTAAGCGTTCCTTTGGCGTTGTCGTTGTTTGCGCTTAAGAGGATTCGACCGTCGACCTGCATTGTGCCGCCGTTGATGGTTAAAACGCCAGTGCAGTTGCCGTTGGTTCCCAGCTGAATACTGCCGCTATTGTTCCCGCCGTTGCGGATTGTTACATTTCCGGAGTTCAGGACAAAAGTTCCATTAGAACCGTTTCCGATCATGACAGAACTGTAGTATCCATCGGCAGCCATATTGACTGTTCCGCCATCGCCGGCGTCGATGACGGCAGTTCCGCCGGATTGGACAACCAGACGAGAATTAAATTTTGAACCGGTAACGTTAAGAATTCCTGCAGCAACAGTTGTTACTCCGGTATACGTATTCTCGCCGGAAAGCGTCATGGTTCCAGCGCCGGTTTTTGTGAAATTGCCTGTTACGCCAACGAAGTCGGAGG
>JAZQDP010000116.1:0-13188 GCA_045546875.1 Thermoguttaceae bacterium
TTCGGGAGCGGCGGGCTGTTCAGCAGCAGGAGCTTCGGGCTGAGCCGGAGTTTCCGGAGCGGCTGGCTGTTCAGCAGCGGGAGTTTCAGGCTGAGCCGGAGTTTCGGGAGCGGCTGGTTGTTCAGCAGCGGGAGCTCCGGGTTGAGCCGGAGTTTCCGGAGCGGCGGGTTGTTCGGCAGCGGGAGCTTCAGGCTGAGCCGGGGTTTCCGGAGCGGCGGGCTGTTCAGCAGCAGGAGCTTCGGGCTGAGCCGGAGTTTCCGGAGCGGCGGGCTGTTCAGCAGCGGGAGCTTCGGGCTGAGCCGGAGTTTCCGGAGCGGCTGGTTGTTCAGCAGCAGGAGCTTCGGGCTGAGCCGGAGTTTCCGGAGCGGCTGGCTGTTCAGCAGCAGGAGCTTCAGGCTGAGCCGGGGTTTCTTCCGGAATAGCGGGAGCTTCAGGCTCTGCTGGGGTTTCCGGAATAGCAGGAGCTTCGGGTTCTGCTGGCTCTGCTGGTTGAGCAGTTTGATTCTCGTCGGCAGGTTGTTCTGCCTTGGGTTCTTCGGCGGGTTGTTCAATCTGAATACGTGATTTATTTCCACCGCTCAAAGCGTTGTTTGCCAACCAAACGGTGAAAAAGCACAGAATAATCCAAACGGAAGCAACGCCGATAGTAATTCGCGTGAACGTGTCTCCCGCTTTTGTTCCAAAAGCGCTTTGTCCGCCCATACCGCCAAAAGCTCCAGCCAAACCGCCGCCTTTGCCACGCTGAATCAGAATCAGCAGAATCAAAAACACAGCCAAAATTAAAAGGATGAAGCACAGTAGGTTTAATAAAATTTGTACCATGAAAATCCTCAGTCGGGAAAAATGGGTTTAGGAAACAACCGTCTAAAAAAACGACAATTGCGTTAATTATAGCGTCTGTCAGCGGATTTGCGTCTCCGCTGACAATTAATATCAATGTAACTTATCGGCAATTGTTAATAATTCCCATAAAAGCGTCAACTTTCAGGGAAGCTCCGCCAACCAGCGCGCCGTCAATGTCTTCTTTTCCAATCAGACCTTGGGCATTGCCAGCCTTAACGCTTCCGCCGTACTGGATGCGGGTAGCTTGAGCAACTTCCGCTCCAAAGCGATTTTTGAGCCATTCGCGAACAGCGGCATGAACTTCTTCCGCCTGTTCCGGAGTGGCAACTTCGCCCGTTCCGATTGCCCAGACCGGTTCGTAAGCCAACGTAACCGTTGCCATATCTTCAGCCGTCAAACCAGCCAAAGAACCTTCAAGCTGTTCGTAAATAACGTCCAACGTCTTGCCAGCCTTACGGGTTTCGAGCAGTTCGCCAATGCAAAGAATCGGTTTCAGACCGCCTTCGAGGGCTTTCTTGACCTTTTTATTGATCAACTCGTTGCTTTCGCCGATAATGTTGCGGCGTTCGCTGTGCCCGAGAATGACGTACGTTGCGCCAATGTCTTTAAGCATCGCAACACTAATCTCGCCGGTGAAAGCGCCATTGTCTTCGAAATAGCAGTTTTCGGCTCCAACAGCAATGTTCGTACCTTTGCATACTTGGCAAACCGCGTCAAGATAAACAAAGGGCGGGCAAATGGCAACGTCAACGTCGGAGAGGTCTTTACAGGCTTCTACCAAACCTTCAGCCAAAGCAACCGCTCCAGCTTTGTCCATATTCATTTTCCAGTTTCCAGCGATAAAAGGACGACGCATATTTTTTCTCCCAAAATTTACTAGTTGGTTTTTAACAAAAAAACCTGTCGATAAAACAAATGAATACTTTGACGCATTCATTATACAACGTTTCCAATTTTACCATAAATTTAAATATATAAAAGAGGGGGATAGGGGGCTATTCAAAATTTTTTGAAGCGCTAAAATGATATAGAATAAATTTTAAATTTATGGTATAATGGTTTATAGGCAATTGCCATCGATTAAACGATAAGCCGCTAAAGATTTTAGCGTTGTTTATTCCTTGGCATTATAACCAATTGCCTAAAGTCAATGTAAAGTAGTTTGATCCCCTTTATTTAAATTAGGGGGATAAAGCTGTTGAGGCGCCAAATTCCGTCAGACGCTTTCGGGAGCTTCTTTTCGGAATAACAAGCCGTCAACAGAAGGTCGCTAACAATCAGGTCAAATTTAACATGTACAAACAAAGAATCGTCATAACTGGCATGGGACAAATCAGTCCTTTGGGGTTAACCAGAGAAGAACTTTGGGAAGGTCTTATTTCCGGCAAAAGCGGAGTAGAAACGCTCACGCAGTTGCCCCCGGAATCTCCGGTGTCATTTGGCGGCGAAGCGCATCAGTTCGTTAGCGATATTGACAACTACGGCGTTCTGAACAAAGAAGTTAAAAAGAACATCCGTAAAGGACAAAAAGTTATGAGCCGAGAAACCCGTATGGGCTTGGCGGCAGCGCAGCGCGCGATGTACGATGCCGGCTTTGAAGGCGCGGCTACAGACGACGGCTCGGTTCCGGTTGACGCCAAACATTATTCTCCCGACAGAACCGGCATCTATTTTGGCAGCGATTACCAAATTTCCCTGCCCAGCGATTTCGAACTGGCGATTTCCAAATGCATGGACGAAAACGGCGAGTTCGTTTACGATCAGTGGGCTGAAAAAGGTCTTCCCGCCATGAACCCGCTTTGGCTGCTTATCTTTTTGCCGAACATGCCAGCGTGTCACATTACGATGTACAACGACATGCGCGGGGCAAGCAACTCCATTACCCAGCGCGAGGCGTCGGGCAATATGTGCCTCGAACACGCGTCTCATTTTCTGGACAACGGCGATTTCGACATGATGCTTTGCGGCGCCACCGGCACCCGCCTCAACCCGATGAAAGCGATTCAGTCCTATCAAATCGAAAAGCTGGCAGACGCAAGTTACGTTTCTCACCCGGAACAGGCAAGCCGCCCATTTGACGCCAACCGCACGGGTCAGGTTTTATCTGAAGGGGCTGGCTGCGTTGTTCTCGAAACGTTGGCAGGAGCGCAAAAACGAGGCGTTGAGGTTCAGGCTGAACTGCTCGCTGGAGCTTCGACGATGGTGGTTACCGGTCATTTGAAGGGAAACCCCGCGAAGGCAGACGCTTTCCGAAAGGCTGTCAAAAACGTTTTGACGGTTGTTATTGAACGCGCTGGTTTGACGCCAAAAGACATTGATTTCGTTGTCGCTCACGGCTTGTCCGATCCCGAAATGGATAAAGGCGAAGCGCAAGGAATTGCAGACGTTTTCGGTCCAAACGGAATTAACGTCGTCGCTCCCAAAGCAAATTACGGAAACCTCGGCGCCGGCGCTGGCATTATCGAACTTATCGCTGGCATCGAAGCCCTCCGACACGGGACGCTCTTCCCCAACCCCAACTACACAACTCCCGATCCTGAGTGCCCTGTAAAGATTGTTACTCAACCCGTTCCTGCTGGCAAGATTTTTGTCAACATCAGCATGTCGCCTCAGGGACAAGCCTCGGCAACCATTATTAAAAAGTTTGAAGCCTGATTCGAGCCGGGGAAATAATCGCGCGATTATTTCCCCGCCGTTTTTCGGTATTCAATCCTGACGTTATAAAGGAATATTCTTATGTCATTTATTGATAAACTAGCCGCCGCAGTAGAAAAAAAAGGTTCTCCGGTTTTGGTCGGTTTAGACCCTCGATTTGAGTGGATTCCTGAATCGCTCAAACAGAGTTCATTAAAAGACCTCAACGAATTTTCCAATCGGCTAATGTCTCTCCGTTCAAACGAAGACGATCAACCAACCGTTCCAGGATTTGAAGAATCGGAAATAGCTCCCACGATTTTCTGTGATTTTTGTCGAGAAATAATCGACATTGTCGCGCCTTACGTACCCTGCGTCAAGCCGCAAATGGCTTTCTTTGAACAGCTTGGTCCAGATGGCATGGTCGCTTTAGACGATGTCATCGATTATGCGCGAGAAAACGATTTACTGGTTCTTTTAGACGGCAAACGCAACGATATCGGAACGACGGCGGCGGCGTATGCCAAAGGGATGTTGGGAAAATCCTCTCCCTGGTCTGCTGACGCGTTAACGATAAGTCCCTATTTAGGCGACGATTCTTTGGAACCGTTCATTCAAACCGCTGTTGAACAGGAAGCAGGCGTGTTTATTCTCGTAAAGACGTCTAATCCCGGCGGCGGTACGATTCAAAATTTGGAGGTTCGCGACGGCAGAAAAATTTATGAAGTCGTAGGCGATTACGTTCAATCTAAAGCTCTGGAAACAATTGGCAATTGCGGTTACGGAGCCGTTGGCGCCGTCGTTGGAGCCACGTATCCTGCCGAATTGGCGCAATTGCGTCAACGCATGCCCAATACATGGTTTCTTATTCCCGGGTTTGGCGCGCAGGGCGGTTCCGCTCAAAGCGTTGCCGCCGCGTTTGACGACAAGGGGTTAGGCGCCGTTGTCAATAACTCGCGCGGAATCAATTTCGCATGGAGAACAAAAGCCTACGAATCGTTTGGCGAAGCAAAATGGAAAGACGCTGTCCTGGCGGCAACAAAAGACATGTGCGCGGCGCTTAAAGAGGTAATTAGCAATTAGCGATTAGCAATTAGCAATTGACATATTGCCTCATATTTCCATTTCCATTTCCAACCAGAGAATCTTTCATCTATTCCCTACTCCCCTATTCCTTATTCCCCATTCCCTAACATGATAGCTGCAATCGTTCTGGCGGCAGGCAAAGGAGTGCGAATGAACTCTCATTTGCCTAAAGTTCTCGTTCCATTCAACGGTCGTCCGATGGTGGAATACGTTTTAGACGCGTTGTCTGACGCAGGCGTCGACAAGCCGGTCGTCGTTGTCGGTTACCAGTCGGAATTAGTTGAATCGACGCTTAAAAAGGACAATTGCGCCAACCGCTGGCAGGGGCTGACCTTTGCCATCCAAAAAGAACAAAAAGGCACGGCAGACGCCGTCTGGAGCGCATTTGACGCGCTGAAAGGATTTGACGGTCCCGTCGTTGTTTTGGCGGGAGATCAACCGCTGACCTCCAGCAAGACAATTGAACGGATGATTAGTTATTGGCAAAACAATCCGTGCGCGTGTCTGATCGGAACCCTTGAACGAGACAACCCCTTTGGATTTGGGCGAATTCTCCGTGACAAAAATGGAGACTTTGTCGGCATCGTTGAAGAAAAAGACGCAACGGACGAACAGCGTTTAATTCGTGAAGTCAACCTGAGTTACTACGTCTTTAACGCCGCTGATCTCTGGGGTGCGATTGAACAGATTAAACCGAATAATCTTCAGGGAGAATATTATTTAACGGATTGCCCCGCCATTCTTCAAGCGCAGGGAAAGCGCGTTGAAGCAAAAATTTTGCTCCAGCAACAGGAAGCGTATTCTATAAACACGGCAGAACAGCTCAAAGAGGCGGAAGAAAAATTTAGCGGGCTATTCACGCAAACAGATCGCTGAATCTGTAAAACCAAGACAACGTAAAAAAACTCCAGCAAACTCTTGCGAGCTTGCCGGAGCGGGCTTTACCACAGCTTTTTACTTGTGGAATCGGGGAAACGATTTGTTCGGAAATCTAAAATTCTTAGAGGGTTCGTCTAACACGTTGGCGTCTGAACTAACTGACCGGCGCAAACGTTCTTAAGTGGCAACTTACTGGGAAAGTCTCAGTCCTTCTCTGGCTTTTTAGGAGCTTTGCCTTTACGGGGAGCTTTGCCGGGTTTCTTTCCAGCGTCATGTCCCTTTCCATCTCGAGGAGGAGCGAACTCTGGCGGTTCTGGTCGGTCGCCATCTTCAAAGTCCGGCCTGTCGCCGCGTGGCGGGAACGGCGGGAACGGTCTATCGCCGTCTTTGAAGTCAGGGCGTCCACCGCGAGGCGGGAACGGACGATCGCCATCTTTGAAATCAGGTCTGTCGCCGCGAGGCGGGAATGGTCGGTCGCCATCTTTGAAATCAGGGCGTCCACCGCGAGGCGGGAACGGTCGGTCGCCATCTTTGAAGTCTGGTCTGTCTCCGCGAGGCGGGAATGGACGGTCGCCATCTTTGAAATCAGGGCGTCCACCGCGAGGCGGGCGTGGCGGGAACGGACGGTCGCCGCCTTTGAAGTCACGCGGGGGCATGCGACGATGATCTCTGTCGGCATTCGGCATGTGCGGTCTGTGTTCTCGATCGAATTCTTCCGGCGCTGGTTGATCCATCGGCGGTTCATCGTTACGAACTTCAGGACGCGGCGGTTCTGGCGCGCCTTCCTCGGGGGCGGGGTCTTGCGCTAACGCAAACGACCCAAACAAAAGGGAAGCGGCTACGCTAAGTGTAAATTTCTTCATGTTCATTTTAATGTCTCCTTGAAAACGGAATTTATACCCATGACAGTTCTGTCGTATGAATCTAAAACACGCCCAACAGATCTTTTATTGCAAAAAAAAGAAAAATTTTTTTGGATTCTCTGGCAAGCTCAATCCAAAGAACAAGATGAGCATCTATTCCACTAAACAAAATTTGACGGAAGATAAAAAGAATTGACAGCGGCAATAAAAAAGCCGGGCTGAGAACGACTGTTTTCAGCCCGACTGCGCTTTACAAAGAATCAGCGTCAATTTGTTAAAATTGTCTTATCGACATTCAATTGCGTTTTGACCGCACCCACAATTAAAGCCTTTGCAGGCGCGGTAAAACAACTTGCACGGTCTTTTACGGTTCAATCAAAACCGGCTCATTGTTGACATTGAGCAGTACCGGCTGTTCAAACGTCAGGCACGCCGCCAGTTCCGGATCGGCGGTTCTCGCCAGGGCGAAGTACTCGTCGCTAAACTGCTTGATCTTGCGCGGGGCGGCGTTCTGCTGCGTTTCCGTCAGAGAGGAATCGATCCATTGATTGTTCTTGTAGAAGAACGTTCGGTTGTGAATCTGACGCAGGTTCTGAGCCATTGCCGCCTTTTCCTGCTTGGCAGACGGGACTGGCGCGGCTGCTGCCGGCGCGACGCTGCCGCCAAATGAGGGTCGAGCGTGATAAGAACCCGGGGCTGCCGGAGCTGCCGCCGCTTCTTCCGCCATGACGGAATCCAAAGCCATGTCGGCATCTGCCATGCGTTGAGTTTGAGGCGCGACATTCTGAGCCATCTTGAACGCGCCTTTGAGCGCTCTCTGATTGACGCCGCTGGCGTTGGTCGTGTTCTCCGCCAAGGCGTCGACGCGTCGTTCAACCCGGCGAGCGTTGCTGGCAACGTCAAGCTGAGCGTTTTCGTCCGCAAGGAACGACGTGTACGGCGTTAAAATCCCGTGCTGAATCGAAAGCTGAATCAGCTCGTCCATGAGTTCCTTGTTTTTGCCGTTCAGGTCGAGGTCGTCGAGAATGGCGCCGATTCGACGCATCGCCCACAGCTTTTCTGTAAACGCGTATCGGGTGTTGGACGTCTTTTCGGTCAGTTCAATCGGATATGTAAATTCCAGCGTTTCGTCTGCGGTAACCTTGCCGGAAACCTTGAGCGTTCCCTTGCCGGGGAATCGGTATCGACCGGAAATGACAAGCTGTTCGCCGGCGAAGATGTCAAAACCGCTGTCTGGATAAAGACGATTGACCAGCGGAACGCCCTGCTTTTTCGCCTCGGAATCGTCTGAGGGCGTAAAGGTCAGCTGAACGTTTGTCATGATCGGAGCTTGAAATTTATTGAACAAACGGCTGACGCGATCTTCGATGTTCTCGTTTTCGCGAACAAATTCGCTCTGACCGGAGCTGTCGCGAACGAGTTTGTCCATGAGCCGGCTGTTGAGGTCGTATCCAACGCCAAAGGAGAACACGCGGGCTTTGCAGTCGTTGGCTTTTTTCGCATTGATAGCAATTTGAGCGTCGTTCGTTTCGCCAACCGTTGGGCAGCCGTCGGTCAGGAAGAAAATATAGTTCGGATTGTCGGCAGACGCCTTTTTGAGTTGTTCTAACGACATCGTCATGGCAGAATTGATGTCCGTTCCGCCGCCGGCGTAAATGCCTTCGATGAACACCAGCGCCTCGTTACGGGTTTCTTCCGAAACGGTTTGCATTGAATCTTTGTACAGTCTGACGTGGGTGTTGTAAATGAGGATGTTAAACGAGTCCCCATCGCGCAGATTTTTGACGACGTACTTCAGAGCGTCTTTCGCCTGAGCGATTTTCTTGCCCATCATGGACCCGGAAGTGTCCAGAGCAAAGACGACGTTTTTCGCGCGCGGCTTGTCGTCTTTCGCCTTGATTTCCGGGCTTCCCAACAGGAGGAAATAGCCTTCCTCGCCGTCTTTGTTGGGCATGTAGCTAACCGTTCGCGTTGTCAGCTTTTCCGTTCCGACGTCAAACAGGAGACGGAAATCGGCGTCCGGCACGACTTTTTCCACTTCCCAGGAAATCGACGCAGACTTTTCCGTCGGTCGCTGGATTTTGATTTCCTGCGTGGGCGAGTAAACGTTGCGAATCGGGTCGGCGCTGTCGATGGTTACGTGAACGCTGATCTTTCCAACCGGTTTAGTGGAATACTTAGCCGTTGCCAGCGGGAAGAGGAAGTCGGTCAGACCGTCCGTCCGTTTGCAAAGCTGAGTGTACTTCAGCGACACCGTTCTCGACGCCTTGGGCGGAATCGGGAAGACGCTTGTCTTGAACATGCCGTATCCCATCCATTCCAGCAGAGCCGGATCCAGATTCTTCCGGACGATGCTTTCGTAAACCTCTCGGGCTTTATCCGCCGCCATGATTTTAGCGGGGAACTCTTTGCCGTCCACCATAAGAGTCAGCTGGTCAATCGCGCTGTCGTACGGGAGCGGGAACATGAACGACGCTTCCATCTGGACGGAACCTTCGTTGGTAAACGTTTGTGAAACCATAACTTCCGCCGCCTGATCGGTCAGCGTGGCATGAACGTCGATGCTGTCGATCTTGTATTCCAGAACAGGGCGTTCCGGACGCGGCGGAATCGGCGGGAACGGTCGCGGGGGGAACGGCGGAAACGGAGGATGAATGATGATTATTCCCGGACGCGGCAACCGCGCTTCTTCGGAAATCAAAACGCCCTGAGCGTAAGACTCAACGGCGCTCAGAACGACGACTGCCGCTGTAATCAGAGCTGTCAAAAACAGGGGAATGCGCTTGTTCATAGATGGTTCTCCTTGTAAAAAAGAGGAAAAATGTCAAAATATCGCCTTTTCAATCCGGCTTTACTTATTATTACGGATAATCCGAGAAAATGCAAGCGAAAAAATGAAAAATTTTTTACAGAGATTTAGCTTAACGATAGAATTATCTCTCTTTTTTTACCGGCTAATAATCGCTCGTCCCAACAAGTCATCGCGGGGTTCCTCCCCCTTGCTTTTTCTAAAATTGGGATTATAATTTCACTTAATAATTTTGAGGATATTTGCCACAAATATTTGCAATATTTTATTTGAAAATTGGAAGACAATACGGTACCGAATTCCAATAATCGTTTCAACCCTCATTTTACAAGGAGTTAGAACATGGCCAAATTTGTATGCCCCGTTTGCGGTTACGTTTACGAAGGCGACGCTGCCCCAGAAAAATGCCCACAATGCGGCGTTCCCGGTAGCAAATTCATCAAGAAAGAAGAAGCCGATTCTGGCATTAACTTTGCTACAGTACATTCAATTGGCGACGGTAAAGTTGACGATCAGGAAATCATTGACGGTCTTCACGCCAATTTCACCGGCGAATGCACCGAAGTCGGCATGTACCTCGCCATGAGCCGTCAGGCGGAACGCGAAGGATACCCCGAAATTGCAGACGCGTTCAAGCGTTACGCTTTTGAAGAAGCGGAACACGCTGCGAAGTTTGCCGAACTGTTGGGCGAAGTCCTCGTTCCATGCACAAAGACAAACCTTCAGATGCGCGTCGAAGCGGAAACTGGCGCGTGCGCTGGCAAGTTCGAATTGGCGAAACGAGCCAAGCAACTCGGTTTTGACGCGATTCATGACACCGTTCACGAAATGGCGAAAGATGAAGCTCGTCACGGCGCCGGATTCGCTGGATTGCTCAAACGCTTCTTTGAAAAATAGTATTCTCCTTTTCAGTCCCTCTTCTCGATAAATTCTATTGAGAAGGGGGATTTTGCCGTATATTCTTCGAGTGCGAATACTTTATCTGCTTAACATTTCCCGAGAATTCGGCAATAGCAACGTTGATTCAAAACTCACGCCAACAGCAGCTCGTCCAAGCGTAACTTCGTTCGCTTCGCTCACTCCGCTGCCGCCTTCCAATCCTACTGCCTACTACCTTCTAATAGCCACCGGAAGAATCTTTTTCTTAATTCCAGAAAAAACTAATAAACGCCAATTTTACTTTTTCCCATCGAGACAAATGAACCCCGTGCGTCAAGACGAGGTCGGGGCAATTCTTGATCTTGTTTAGTATTGCCTGATACACGCGGCGAATAAGACGGTTCGACTTCTGCCCGCGCGGAGAGAGATATTCATGCAGCATGGCGCTGGATAAATAATTCCCCTCCGCCATGGCAACCAGGTCTAAGATCAAATCCGTTGCTTCGTCCGGCTTAAAATTAGACTTTTGCGTCTGTTCCATAAACAGGGCGGGCGTCCAGCCATAGCGCCGCAAAACGTCAGTGGGAATATAAATTCGCCCGCGCATGGCGTCTTCGTTAATGTCACGAATAATGTTCGTCAGCTGGACTGCAAACGCCTGCTGTTCAATCCAGCTTTCAATTCGTCCCCTGGCATGGTCAACGGAAATGTCGCCCTGTTTTAACCCCCAGATTTTTACGCACGCCAGCCCAACTGTTCCTGCAACACAATGACAATACCATTTCAGCTCGTCAACGTTTTTCAGCGGGCGAAAATCCGAGTCAAACATCATTCCGTCAATGACGTCTGTAATACACGATTGCGGGATTTCAAACCGGGCGCGGGCGCTGTTAAACGCAGGAACGAAATCAAATAATTCCAGAGCGTTATACGAGGGAACAACGTTTTCCTCTGGAAACAGCAGGCTTTGGCGTATTTCCTCCAAACGATTTTTCTTCTCTTGAGAATCCAGGTCGGCAGCGTCGGCAATATCGTCAATGGTTCGCATAAAGGCATAGAGAGCTTCCATTGCGCTTTGAGCGTCTGTCGGCAAAATAGAAATGGCGCGTCCAAAAGAACTTTTGGAATTCTTAACTACTTTACGACAATATTGCTGCGATTGATTTAGAGAAATCATTGTTTCGGGAAAAACTGCAAAATAAGACCAGATTCTGGGGCTAAAATATAAATTTGTCCTTCAAAGGCTGCGACAAACGGCGTGTCCGATTTTGACCAATTAAACGCGCGAGCGCCGGCTACAATACATTCAAAAGTCCCGTCGGCGCGATATTTTTTCACGTAGGGATAAGCACATTCCGAGACGATAAATTCGCCGCTCGGCTCGATGACAAAATGCGCCGGCAAACGGGATCCCTGAAATTGTTTCATTTTATCATTTTTACACACCCAAATTTGCGACGCGTCACAAGAGCCGTCTGACGGTATCGGGACAAATCGGGAATTATCCCTATCCGCAACCCAAAGAACATATTCGTCAGCGTTTTTACGTTGAATATCAATATACAACTTGTTGCCGCACGGGGGAGACAATGACGCTAAATCGACATTTTGCAACAGTTTTCCGGAAATCTGGTCGTAAACGCGAACCTGTCCAAGTCCGGAATCGGCAACAAACAATTTCCCGCTCCTAAAACGAATCGCGTCAACCTTGGACCTGTCTGTAAACCCTTCTGTAAACCGTTTGGCAAGATCAGGAACCGCAACGCTATCCGGCTCCTGTTTCAGTTCTGATTCCTGTTCCGGTTGAATCACAGGAACGATCCACTGAAAAACGCCGGACGAGGTTCCCAGATAGACGGTTGGCGTATCCGTTGGAATTCCCGGCGCCCAATCGACGGCAGTAACTTTTCCAATTGGGTTATTATCGATTTGTTCTGGCAGATCAGCCTGAGCGGCAATTGGCGTGCGTAAACCGACAAGATACAGTTTCTGAGCCAGGATTAAAAAAAGTCGTCCGGAATCGTCGAGTGAAAACCCTCTGACGTTTTCCAACTGCGCTGGAGCTGACAAAAACGTTTCAAATTTATAGCCAACCAGATTTTCCGGAGCTTCTGGATGGGTAATATAAGGAGGGATAACAACGGGTTGAGAAGACGACGAAAAAGATTTATATATTCCAAAAGAAAGAATGCCAAGCGTTAAGCCGGCAAACAAAAACAAATACGGGAGAATGATTGACTTATTCATCGAGGACAATTATGAGCAACTCCCTAAAAAATAGCGTCTAGCGCTGAGATGTATTTACTCAACGCTAAACGCCATATTGTCTTATTTAATCAATTACGGCAATTCCTTAATGCGGATGTTGCGGAATTCAACATAGTGTCCGTGTCCGAGGAATCCAATCGCGCCCTTTTCGTTGTGCAGACCGGGGTGCTGACGATGATCCATCGTGTCGCCGTCGCCTTTGAATTCGGCAATGTCGGCGTCAACGATAACTTTGCCATTGACGGTAACCTTGATTTTCGTTCCGTTAACGCTAATTTCTTCCGTGTTCCATTCGCCAACTGGTTTCTGGCATTCACGATCAGCGGGAACGATTCCGTAGATAGAACCGTGGTACTGGTACGGCTGCAGACGACGATACGCGGGACCGGAGTTATCCAGAACCTGGATTTCCATGCCGTAATAAGCGGCGTCTTTGCCTCTCTCGCAGCGGATGCCAACGCCGTTATTGGCGTTTTCCGTCAGTTTGAATTCGAAACGAAAGACGAAGTTTTTGTAATCTTTGTCAAGATAAACGTTTCCGCCGGGTTTGCAAACCATAACGCCGTCCTGAGCGAAATAACCTTTCGTGTCGCCATTCCAGCCGTCCATGGTTTTGCCGTCAAAGCAGCTAACAAAACCTTCCGCTTTTTCTTCATCAGAAACCGTCTGGCAGTATGCAACGCTCGGAATCGAAAGCACAACTGTCAATAACGCAAGAATAAAATGTTTCATAGTGCACATTCCTCAAAAAAATTAACAAAATCTAATCAAAATTCATGGAAACAGCCCAACTGTTTTCTCGTTTTTTGCAGGATCTGCAAAGAATCGAAAATGAATTTTGAACTTCATTATTTATATTGTAATCAAAATTCCAAAGAAAAAAAAGGGGGAAGTCGGATCGTAGCCATGTCGTTCTGTGAGCCAAGG
>JAZQDP010000117.1:0-3227 GCA_045546875.1 Thermoguttaceae bacterium
CCTCGGGTCAATCGCCATTTACACTCAAATGCACAAGATGGGCGTCCCGATGGAAATGTACATCTACGCCAAAACCCCGCATGGATTTGTCAGCAAGCCGCTAGGACCTCATTCCGGCGGCTGGTTTGACCGCTCCTACGAATGGATGAAGGTCATGGGGTTTGCAAAATGACGAAATGGGAACGACCTTTTTGTCAATACTAAAACTCACAAAGTTCAATAAAAAGCCACTCCTTAATTACCCTATTTTAACATTTTGTTTTTCTTTTCAAGAAAATCAAGAAAAATTTGAACTTTTTTCAAGATTAAAGGGGTGTATGGTATTGCAGAAATCGGGAGTTCGTATTATTATATGGTCTTAATTATTTCTTATATGTCGAGGGAGACATATATACCAAAAGAAAACAATTTTAATAATTTTAATTGAAATTTTACAGATTGCAATATACTTAGTATTTATTGAGTATAACGCAACGTTAGAACCAAGATAAATCGGAACGCGTTTTTTCAACAGCAACACACGATTTGTTATTATTTTTGAAATTTGATATGGACATTACCAAGTTTGCATTCGCTTTATTAGCACAAGCAGAAACTCAAACCAGTTCAAATGGAACAGCGGGAAATGAGATGATGTCATGGATTCTCATGATCGTCTTGTTCTTTTTTATAATGTGGTTTTTTATGATTCGCCCTCAGCAAAACCAGCAAAAAAAATTTGACCAGATGTTAAGCGAGCTTAAAACGGGCGATAAAGTCGTAACTATCGGCGGTATCAAAGCAACTGTTGTTAACATCATACGAGATAAAAATGAAATTCAACTTCGACTAAATGACAATGTCAAAGTTACATTTGACATGCGCGCTATTGCTTACGTCGAAACCCCAGAAGATAAAAAATAACCATCAGCGCAAATACTTCGTTGTCAAAAAGCTGTAAAATGTATTTGTTTTACATGTTTTCTGCTTCGCAGTATGTTCATTTAAGCGCTAATAACACTTCGTTTTCATTAAGGATTTTTTCAGATGAACTCAGCTTTAATTTCCACCCTCATTCCATTGGCCATTGTGGCAATTGTCCCAATTATTTTGGCGTACTTATTCGTCAAAAAATTTCGGATGCCAGACTATGGCGTTTCTTATTGGATTATTTTGTTTGCCATTTTCTTTGGCGTAACCGTAGTTGCAACCAGCTACAATCGAATCAAGCTTGGTATCGATCTTCGCGGCGGTTCAATTTTGGTTTACGAAGTTTCCCAGTCTGCTGCAGAGCAGCTTGAACAGGAGATGGCAAACCCCAACAATACCGTTCAAGCACAACAAGACGGCAGTTTATCGTCCAAAATGGACAAGCTGTCTTCAACGCTTAAAAAACGTCTTGACCCAGGTGGAGTTAAAGAAATCACCGTTCGTCAGCGTGGTTCAAACGCAGTTGAAATCATTATTCCGGAAGTTGACTCAATGGAAATCGCCCGATTGAAAAAGATCGTTTCACGTTCTGGTACATTGGAATTCCGTATTCTGGCAGACAACGATTATCCGGAAGATCGTCAGCTTATTGAACTTGCTAACAAATCCGAAGATCGTTTTGTTAAAGCTTCAACAGGCGTTGACGAAAAAGGGAATCCAACTTTTGCCATTATTGGTATGTGGATTCCAATTACAGAAAACCGTGAAAACGAATTCACCGGCAGAATCACTCGCGATCGTGTCATTCACGGTAAAACTGTGAAAGAAATTCTTTGCAAAAAAGATATCTATGACGTTACAGGGCGATACCTTACCGACGCTTCTGTTGGCATCGACCAACAAGGAAAGCACTGCGTCAACTTTAGATTTAATACAGAAGGCGCTAACCGTTTTGGAAAACTGACGTCAAACAATACGCCTAACGTTCAACAAAATCGTTACCGATTGTTGGGCATTGTTCTTGACGATGCCATGTATTCAGCCCCGCGAATCAATTCTCCGATTCACGATCGTGGCGAAATTACCGGCAACTTCACCGACGAAGAAGCTCGTGAACTGGCGGCGGTTTTAAATGCAGGTTCTCTTCCAGCTTCTTTAAGCAAAGAACCTATTTCCGAAATGACCAGTGGTCCAACTCTCGGTAAAGACACCATTGAACGCGGTAAATACGCTAGTGGATTTGCCCTTTTAGCAGTTCTTATCTTCATGGCGTTCTATTACCGATTTGCGGGTTTAGTTGCAGACCTTGCTCTGGTTCTTAACCTTGTCTTGCTAGTCGCGTTAATGATTACATTTTCCGCAGCGTTCACTCTGCCAGGCATTGCCGGTTTAGTCATGTCGCTTGGTATGGCAGTCGACGCAAACGTTCTTATTTACGAACGTATGCGTGAAGAGAAAAACAAGGGCGCTACAATCCGTATGGCTATTCGCAACGGGTTCCAGAAAGCGTTTTCCGCTATTTTTGACTCTAACATTACGACACTGTTGGTCGGCGTCATTCTGTACTGGGTTGGTACAGAACAAATCAAAGGTTTTGCCGTTACGCTTATTCTCGGCATTGGTTTGAGTATGTTCACCGCATTGTTCTGCGCTAAAGTCATTTTTGAAACCGCGGAAAGAAATCGCATCCTTACCGAACTTCACATGCTTCGCATTGTTGGTAAAACCAATATCGACTTTATGGGGCTTATGGGCAACACAACTTGCATTGCTATAATTTTGTGCGTCATAAGCGCTGTCGCTATTGTTAGCAGAGGTACAGGCTTGTTAGATATCGACTTTACCGGTGGTTCATCCGTACAAGTTCTGTTTAACGAACCGGTTTCTATTGACGTCGTTCGTAAAGAACTGAGCGAATTGGAAAACCTCGCTGTTTCTGACGTTCAAATCAGTGGTGAACAAAAAGGTATTCGATACATGGTTAACTCTTCAAGCTCTGCTCCGCGTAAAGGTGAAGCGGCATTGGAGGGCGAAGAATATATTAACCACGTTACCCAGTTAATTAAGGAAAAATTCCCCAACAAATTAGCAACAAACGATATTGCAATTAAAAGCTGCGCTCCTTATTCTGAAAAAGAAGCTATCACGTCTGCATTGACAGAGAAAACAACAACTCAGAATTCAACATCAGAAGAAGGCGCCAAGGATGCCACAGAAGCTCCTAAGCAAACTACCACACTGAATTCTATTTTCGACTTATTTACATCTACAGCTTACGCTGACGATCCTGTAGCTGAAGAAACTCCAGCGGCTCCGGC
>JAZQDP010000118.1:0-3214 GCA_045546875.1 Thermoguttaceae bacterium
GTTCCGCACACGCCGGAGCAGAACAAATGGATGTTCGGCTCCGTCCCGGAAGAGAAGATTCACGTTCACGACTGGCGCAGCGGCTCAACCGTAATTGGAGAAGTCCCGTCGTCGTTCGTCAAAGAGGTTTCCGGCGGAAAAGTCGATTGGGCGATTCCCGTCAGTCTGGACAACTTCCTGCTCAACGGGAATTGGGACCTGGTTCTCAACGTCGGGCACGTCGTTCCGCACGAGGTTTTGGGGTTCGCCAACCACAACAAGAACTACTTTATCGGCTTGGGCGGAAAAGATATGATTTGCGCCTCGCACCTGATGGCGGCTTGCTGCGGAATTGAAAACAACCTCGGCACGCTGACTACGCCGCTGAGAAAATGCTTCAATAAGGCGGAAGAGGACTATCTCGGATTCCTGCCGGACGCTTATTTTGAAGTTGTCATGGCGTACAACGACGAAGGCAAGCTGGTTCACACCGGCGTTTACGCAGGCGACGACGTCGAAACGTATCTGGAAGCGGCGCGGGCGTCGCAGAAGCAGAATATTACCGTCGTTCCGCCGCTGAAAAAGATCGTGGCTGTCATGCAGGGCGACGAGTTCTATTCCACCTGGGTGGCGAACAAGGCGATTTATCGAACCAGAAAAGCCTTGGCGCAGGACGGCGAACTGCTTATTATCGCCCCTGGTCTGGAACGCTTTGGCGAGCAGCCCGAAATTGACGCGATTATTCGCAAGTACGGCTATTCAGGAACGGAAAACGTTATGCGGCTGTACAAGGAATGCCCTGACGACGGCGACTTGAAGAACTTTGCCGTCGGAACCGCTCACCTGATTCACGGCTCTTCCGAAGGACGGTTCAAGATCACCTACGCCCCCGGCAAGATGAGCCAGAAAGACATCGAATCCGTCTGCTTCAATTACGCCGACATTAATGAAACGCTCAAGCGTTACAATCCCGCCGAGCTGAAAAACGGGTTTAACACCATGCCCGACGGCGAAGAAATCTACTTCATTTCCACGCCGTCTGCCGGTCTGTGGAGCACAGCTGACAGACTGAACTAAAGAAATCACAATAGACAGTAGGCATATACAGTAGTTATTATTGCCTGCTGTTTTCATCTATAGGCAAACTAAATGAAGAAGTAAATTCCGTCAGACGCAAAGCATCCGCTTTTCGTTATCGTCTTCTATTTTTAACAATCAGCGTGAGGTTTGAGCAAAAATAAAAAAGCGGGAGCAATACTCCCGCTATCCAATTATGTTACATTTGTCAAAGGGACGAGTCCGAAGCGTCAACCTCACACTCCTCCCTATAACTTCTAACTGCAAAGACTGTTTGTCTGACGAATCTTATTTATTTCCACGATTCCATGTAACGAGCGAGCTGGTGGAACGCTTCGTTCGGGTCGATGGGGCGCTGATAGGCGCGGAGTTTTTCCATCGCGATGAGGTCTTCGAATTTCGGGAAGACGAGTTCCAGCTGTCCAGTAACGGAAACCATGACGCCGTCAATGCCTTTTTCGACCAGAGCGCGATAAGCGCCGGTTCCCAGCTGGCTGCCGAGAATGATGTCGAAAGCGGTCGGACGATGGCAGCGGACTTCGTACCCGAACTGAAGACCGGAGAACTTGATCTTCTTGCCAACGCGCTTGTTGACGATGTCCGCAACAATTCGTCCAAGGCGCGACGAGAACTTAAGCTGGGAAACCGGGTAATGTCCGAAGGTGTCCGGCTTGAGGTTTTTGTATTCGTCTTCCGAAACGCAGCGTTTGAGTTCTTCCATGGGCAGGTATTCGCCGATGCCTTCTGCAACGCCGATGGTGCCGTAGGGCTTGCCTTCTTCCAGACGGGCGCAGACGGTGTCCGCCATGCGTTCACACAGAGCCTGAATGTTGATAACCTTGCGCTTGAGAGCGTTTCCGTTGGCGTCTTTAATCGTTTCGCCGGTGGCGGTGTCGATCTGATCTTCTTCCATCCACCATTCCCGAATGATGTCTTCCAAGCCAACAACCAGAGAGGCTTCGCCCGCAATGCAAGCGCCGTAAGAAAGCCATGCAGCTGCGCGTCCCATAAGCTGGGCGACATAGTAGCAGTTGGTCGCTTTGGCGTCCGCCAGAAGGTTTCTCATCTGGGTAGCCAGCAGGTCAACGGCAGAGAAATATCCGAACGTGAAGTCGATGCCTTTGTAGTCGTTGTCGATCGTCTTGGGCAGGTGAACGACTTTGATTCGTTTGGCGTCTGACGGAAGCGTGTCCTGATAGAGTTTGAACTTCGCTGCGGTGGTGAGCGTATCGTCGCCGCCGATAGAAATCAGGGCGTCGATTCCCATGGACATGAGCGCCTTGTAAACGCGCTGCATCGGAGCGTTGGTTTCGGGATTGGTCAGGTCAGCGGGGGTCTTCATGAGTTTGCCCGGGTTGACGCGCGCGGATCCGATGATGATTCCGCCTTCGGAACGGCAGCCTTCGAGGTCTTTGTAGTTCAGCTTGAGGTAATCTTTGCCTTCGACCAAAACGTCGCCGTCTTTGTAGTCTGCCAGGCTGGTGTATCCGTTTTTCATGCCGTAAACTTCAATGCCGGCGCGAGAGAAACAAATCGCGGCAGAACAAATTACCGAGTTCGCCGCCGGAGCGGGTCCGCCGGAAAACAGCATTGCAACCTTTTTAATGTTCGTCTGAGGAACGACGGGGGTATTCAAAGACATCTGATTATCTCCAAAAATTAAAACTACAATAATATATAGTCCAGAACGTCCAGACTAATTTCAATTTGTTGTATTTTACCCTTTTGCCTCAACTCGTCAAGGGGGCGAGAGGAGATTTTGGGGATTGGAGAAGTCTATTGTTTGTTAGTTAGGAGTTAGGAGGGAGGAGTTGCGCAAGCGTAACTCAAAGATATTCGCTTGCGTCGGGTGCGATAAATCTTGGGTTGCAAAAATAGGTAAGAAGAATATAGAATCGCGTCTCGAAGAGACGCCATTTCTATACGTATCATATCTGTTTTCGCAACCCCAATTTGAGCACACCCGATTTAGAGGGGGGTGCGTTCAAAATTAGCGGGCGCTGAAAAATGGAAAGCGGTAATGCAGTGAGAATTCAGATGAACCACGGGTTTATCCTCGTAACTCGATGCCAATTGGCGTAATTCTACATCACTGATATTACAAAAAAATATCCTAAATTTCAAATTTTTCTTTTCAAATTTAAAAAAATTTTTTTCC
>JAZQDP010000119.1:0-11306 GCA_045546875.1 Thermoguttaceae bacterium
GTAGGCAGTAGGCAGTAGGCAGTAGGCAGTAGGTTTTAATTCGGAATTCGGAATTACGCAAAGCGCCTCAATAAATTTCTCGCGCAAATCGCAACTTGCAACTCACAACTCAATGGTTGCCATACGTTGTATATAATATTCTATCTGTTAAAATAGTTGATTAAAAAGATCTTTAAATTTTTCGAGAATGTGCAATTTTTGAACATGTGGGGTGTTCAATTATTTTCTAAGTCGGTTATAATGAACTATTGTATTATTGGCGTTTTCCGAGACTTTGGGTGAAATTTATCGATAATTCGGGACTTTTTAGCTCTTTTTAAGAAATTTTCCATTTTTTTAGTCAAAAGATCGGGATACGGTTTGAAATTTGCTTATAAATATATTATAATATCGTTGAAGATTTATACATAACTCATTTTCAACGATATTCAAAGGGAACGCAACTATGCCAACTTATCAATTTGAAGCGATGGACGCTTCTGGTAAGGAGATAAAAGATGTAGTCGAAGCGGCAAACGAAGACGAAGCTGCATTAACTATTAAGCAGATGGGTTATTACGTAACCCGCTTATCAGTCAAAAAGGAGCGTAAAAGCGCAGTCTCAACAGCGTCAACGAAAAAGGGTAAAACGTTTACCCTTGCCGGCGTTAAGTCGAAAGTCTTGTGTACTTTTACGCGACAACTTTCCATTTTGCAGGACGCAGGTTTGCCAATTCTTCGAAGTTTGAAAATTCTGGAAGGTCAAGCAAAACCCGGCGCGCTTAAAAACGCTTTAATAGACGTCATAGACGAAATTGAAGGCGGCGCGACGCTTTCCGAAGCGATGTCGAAATGCCCCAAGGCGTTTAACCGGCTGTACGTCAATATGATTAAAGCCGGTGAAGCGGGCGGCGCTTTGGAAATCATTTTGCAGCGTCTTGCAGAATTTACCGAAAAGAGCGAAGCGTTAAAGAGAAAGATTAAGGGCGCGTTAACGTATCCTATCTGCGTCGTTATGTTCTCTGTAGGCATTTTGGCGTTCTTGATGGTGTTCATCATTCCGAAGTTCATCAAGATTTTTGAAGACTTCGACACCACGCTGCCTGTCATGACGCAATGGCTGATTTTCGTATCCAACATGTTCCTTTATTACTGGTGGATATTGATTGCCGTTCCCGTTGGCATTGTGTTGCTTGTCAAATTGATGAACCAGTTTGACTACTGCCGATTTGGCTGGAACCTGTTTACGTTGAAGATGCCGGTCTTCGGTCAGTTGGTCGAAAAGAACGCGGTCGCTCGCGCCATGCGAACGTTGGGTACGCTGGTCAGCTCCGGCGTTCCGATTATCGAAGCGATTACCATTACTCGAGAAACGACCGGCAACGGCGTTTTCGAGCGGTTGTTTGACAAAATTTTGGAAGCGATTCGTCAAGGCGAATCCATTGCAAAGCCTATTAAAGAGAATGCAATTCCGCCAATTCATCCGATTGCGATTTTTTGGTGGTGCTTCTTCTGCGGAGGTCCAATTGGATTGCTCCTTTATATGATGAAATTCCGCCAAAAGATTATGGACGACATGGTCGTCAACATGATCGACGTAGGGGAAGAAACCGGCGAATTGGATAAAATGTTGTACAAGGTTGCCGACACGTACGATGACGAAGTCAACGTTCTGACGGACTCTTTGATGAGCTTGATGGAACCGTTGTTAATCATCTTCCTCGGCGGTATGGTTGGTTTTATCGTCATTTCGTTGTTCATGCCGTTGATCAGCTTGATTAGTAAACTGTCCGGTTGAAAAAAGCAAATACAAAAAATGGGGAAGAGAGAGGCTTTCCGCTTCTCTCCTCCTGACATTTTGTTTACAGTTACATAATAAATTAACTTACCATGAAACATTCGTTATCAAATCGTTTCGGTTTTACGTTGGTAGAAATGCTAACGGTAGTTGCGATCATCGGGATCCTTGCCGCTCTGATGGCAGGCGCTATGGTTTCAGTCAGAGCGCGCGTTCAAAAGGCGGCTATTTCGGCAGAAATCAAACAGCTTGAAATGGCGTTGGAAGCCTATAAAACCACTTACGGCGAGTACCCGCCAGACGGGACGGATCCCAATGCCGTCAAGCGTCATCTGGCGAAAGCTTTCCCCCGCGCTACTGGATTATCCAGCCCCGGAGTTAAACCGGAAACCGCGCTGGTCTATTGGCTCGGCGGTCCTGTTAAAAATGGACATCCGGTTGGATTTAGCAAAAACCCCAAAAATCCCGATTTGACGGGTTCGGATACAACAACGCCTCGAACGGCTCCATTTTTTGAGTTCAATATCGCCCAATTCAGAACAATTTCAGAACCGTTTGCTCAATACGCATCCAAAACAGGCGGCGCGCCGTACGTCTATTTCAGAGCCAAGATCAGCGGCGGTACAACCTCTTACAGCGGCAGTTATACCGATAACGGCGATACAATCACTCCTTATAAAAAAGGAAACGTTTGGTACGGAGAAAAACGTTTTCAGATTATTTCCCCCGGTTTGGACGGCAAGTATGGCGTAGGCGGCGATGTGAACACAGCCGTTAAAAATAGCAGCGCGTTTGATAACCAGACGAACTTCGGCGATATTGACGAGTTGGCTGACTAGTATTGTTGAAAATACCAGGTCTTAACGTTAAATGAGGCAATTCATGAAACAGCGTACCGGATTTACACTAATTGAAATGCTCGTTGTGGTAATGATCATCACAATGCTTGCTGGGCTAACGCTTAGCGCGTTGGGGTCTGCCCGCAACGCTGCCGCTGCGTCGCGCACTCGCGCTACGATAGAAAAGATCAATCGCGTTGTGATGAAGCATTACGCCTCATACCAGTACCGAAAAGTCGATATTGGGGACACGTCCGGTATGAACAAACAACAAGTCGCCAGAGAAAAGCTCAACGCCCTGCGAATTATTATTCGTCAGGAAATGCCAGACAGAGCGGGCGATTTTGATTTGCGAACCAGAGGGCAAACTACGATGCCTGCGTTTACGCAAATGTATTATGCCAAAACCAGAACGTCCAGAGATCCGGAAACCGGCGCTGCTAATTCAACCAACATGGCGGCGGAACTGTTATATATGCAAGTGATGGCAGACACCGTTGGCGCTGGCATGTTCTCAGAAGGCGAAGTTGGCGACACCGACAAAGACGGTTTGCCAGAATTTATTGACGGTTGGGGGCGCCCGATTCGGTACATTCTTTGGCCTGCCGGGTTCTTCAGAACGGATAATTGTGAATCTGACTTACAGGCGACAACGGTTCCGACAGACGCCAAGTTTGTCCACGACCCGTTTGACACAGCTAATCTTGAACCGGGAGCGCCGGCGTTATATCCCTTGATTTATTCAGCTGGTCCGGATGGCATATTCGACATAAACCGCGGTACAACCGAGGGGGACGAAGCCAATACGTTTAAGTATCAAACTCCCCTTAACCCGATGACAAAAGACGGCGACGGACGATATATCGGTCAGCCGTGGAACGACACTGACGGCAACAACAGAGTGTTGCATCATTATGATAATATTACCAATCACACGTTGTTAAGCAACTAAACATTTAACCTATAGCGCGCTATGAATCATATCAAACTTTCCAAAACCAGACGTTCGGGCGTAACGCTTATAGAAATGTTGGTCGTGGTCGCAATTATGATGTTCATGATGGCGATTGCCGCCCCGATGTTTACTCCAGATCAAGACAATGCGGTTGCTCGCGATACAGCGCGGTCGCTTAACGCGTACATTCAGGAAGCGCGCGCCAAGGCGGTTGCGACGGGTCGCCCGTGCGGCGTGGCGTTTATTCCGTTTGAAAATTACCCGTCCGCTTGCGTGGTCGCTCAACAGGTGGAGGTTCCGCCCCTGTACACGGGAGAAACATACGATTCTACCGTTACGGTTTCCGGCGGAGCTAACCCAACGTTAAGTTTTAAGAATGCGTCAGGCGAGTGGACGAAAGCAGGCAATATGATTCGTTTTGGCGGTCGAGGCGTTTGGTATGAAATGACAAGCGCGACAGCTTGTAAATTGCAAGCGGGAGACGAAACTCGTCCAGACGCGGCTTTCCGACCATGGACAAACGGTTCGTGGGAAACCACTTACGAAATCCAGGCGGCTCCGGTTAGCCAGGCGAAAAATTATCTCCAGTCCATTGGCATGGCAGAGCCGTTAAAGGTTGTCCGAGGAGCCGCAATTGACCTCGTTTATTCCGGCGTTGGACCCAGCGGGCAGATAAACAATAACTCGGTTAATCCGATTGTTCTGATGTTTACGCCAACTGGCGAAGTGGGTATGTGCTATCGTCTTGAAGCGGGAGCTGCCGGAGGTTCTGGCAGAGGAAGAACAGGAACTTCCTCGACCTCTGTTCCAACCGGGACGATTTACATTTTGTGCGGCAAATGGGATCGTGCGTTAACTGCGTTTCAGCCAGAAGACGGGTTGCGAAACTATCAAACCCTGGATTCGTACTGGATTGTAATCGACGCGTCAAGCGGCGTTTCGAAAATTGAACAGAACGTTTCCTATAATGCCGGGTCAGTTTCTGTTGCCAGAAATTTTAATTAAATAAATATCAATATTAATATTCAACGTGGATAGAATCAGTCCAATGAAAACAATATTTCAAACCTGCCGACAGGGTTTCAGCTTATTAGAAGTGCTGGTATCGGTATTTGTCGTTTTGATCGGTCTTTTAGGCGTTGCGACAATGATACCGGCAGGTCGATACGAGATTCTTCAGGCTCGCAAAGCCGATATGGGAGCCGACCTCAGCCGCGCGATTATGAACAGCGTCGTTACGCAGATTTCTAATGGCTGGGATCCAAAGGGAGGCAATTACTTTGCTATCGCCAACGACAACGGCGAATTGGCAAGACGGTTAGGCGTTGGATTGCAGCGCCTTAATTTGACGGCATTGGATAATCAGCATAAAATTTTTAACGATCGTATGTTTAACGGGGACGACGACGTAGCTATTATTGAGGGCGACGACAATAAAATGCAAATTATGCTCGATAATGGCGAGTTGATTGGAACCGGCGTTTATACGTCTTGCGCTACGATTGTTTCATTGGGCAATGGCTATTACGAGGTAACGGGAGTTACCGTGTATCGTTATGAGGAAGGCGAATTAGGCACCAGCGATTTCAAATCCTATCAACAGGGCAGCTACGCGTTCATGACTGACGATAGCGGGAAAAATCGATGGTATAAAATTGAAAACATTTATAATGCTCGTCAGCCTGTAATTGTAACGTCGGCTGGCGAAAAAAGAAATGGTTTTTTATACCTTGGCGAAGTTGTCGGCATTTGTAGAAAAGTTGTTCGGATAGACACTTACGAACCAACGGCGCAAGCTGGGAATTAACGCGCGGATTTGGTTTTTTAACTCAAACGCGCCTTTATTATAAAGCAATGGAGTCTAACCTCTTTTTGAAAAAATGAGATTCATCAATAAATATCGTCGTAATAATTTGCGGTTCCATCACGGCATGATTCTTCTGGTCGTAATGGCTGTGTTGTCGTTTTTTGCCGTTATGGGCATGACGTTTATTTTGATGACCGGTAAAAACCGAGATTCCGCAGAAACCGCTCAGCTTGCCGCACAAAACTCTAAAACGGCGGGGAACTCTCCTCAGGAATTGCTTGAGGAGGGCATTATGCAGGTTCTGGTTGGACCGGCAAATGGAAATGGAGCATCTGCTCTTAATGGTTGCGACATCATCGGCGACATGTACGGGGCGATTGACGGCAACAATCTCGATATTATCACGGCTTCGTTTAATCAAAATAAAATGACCCCGGCAGGCATAGATTATGCCGGTCGGGTTGTTACAATTATCGAAGGTCCTTTTAAGGGCAACAGTACGCTGATTCTTAACTCTCGCGGTGCGATTCTTCCGTTTACCAGCGGTATCGGCGTATCGGAAACTGTTTCCGCAAAATGCGCCATCAATAAAAAGCGCGCTTTTCAGGGAGAAGCTTCAAAGTATGACGCTGCAGATCTTAACGGCGATTCCAGCAACGACTTTATGTCTCTCCGTTTTACCGGCGGTTCAAACAATATTCGAGTAGGACGCGTCGTTTTGCCGTCCTATTATCGACCTACAGACGGAGCCACTCCCAGACCGGGGCTTGCTGATAATGAATTGGGCGTTCCGCAAGTTCTTGGCGCGATAGGAAAAGCGTCGTTAAATACCGCTGCCAGCAAAGCCGCCTCGCCTTGGGACGTTGATAACGACGGCGACGGCGATAACGACAGCGTTTGGATGAATCTCGGTCTTCCTCCGCGACCGATGCCGGACGGAACGCTGGTTGTCCCGATGTATGCCGTTCTGGTTGAAGATATGGACGGCAGACTCAACGTCAACGCTCACAATATAGACGATTTAGGCGACGTTGGGGCAACGTATACTTTAATGGGAACAACGGCAAACGGTACAAAGCTGGCGAATAATGAAACGCTGGATTCTACAAAGATGATCAACGGCATGGGGTTCGGTCCGGCAGACGTCAACCTCCAACCGTTATTGGGAACAAATATTACAGATGACGTTGTTACCGGGCGCGCCATCACGCAAAATCGTGATTTATTCACGTATAGATTCCCGTACATGATGGGGTCATCTGGTGCGGCAGACGTAAAAACCGCTCAATTTAATCCGGCTTCGTTTTATACAAATTTCCGCACGCCGTTGGATTTCTATGGTTCCATGGCAGGCGCTATTGACCAAAACGGTATGTTTATCTGGGAAAAACGCGGCACGGTTGGAAATCTGTCGGGTAGTTCCTATGAGCGCGACTTGGGTTATTGTCAGCCGCGAGGCAGTCGCATTGCTGCGTTATGCAAACTCTATTCGCCAGAAGAATTAGAGCGCGTCTTGAGAGTGTATGACGACGATTCACAAAAACTCGAATCGCGTTTGTTTGACATGGTGAAAAATGCGTCAAATAAAAACGCTGTTCGCAGCCTTATCACAACTGAAAGCTGGGATATGCCTTTCTGTGATATTGCTACTATTGAGAATAAGACCGGGTTGCCAGAAGAAGTTCAGGCAGGGTTTAAGATGGATATAAATCGCCCGTTAACCAGCTATGAAGACAACGCTACCCTGGCAGACGAGGAACGCACCAAGTTGGCAAAGGATTTGTATTATTTAATGACTCGTCTTAACCCGGGCGTATCAAAGAAAGCGGCGGCGCAATGGGCGGTCAATGCCGTTGACTTCCGCGACGCCGACTCGGCTTGTACTCATCTGTCTGTAGAAGGCATTGAGGTTTGGGGTTGTGAACGTCCTGAACTCCTTATTACCGAGACTTTTGCTTTCCACGCTCGTATGACGGAAGATACCGACTTGGGCGGTTGGAGAAGCTCCGAAAGCTCTAAAAACGATCAATCTGGCGGCGGGTTAAACCTGGCTGGCAGCGGGATAAATTTGGGCGGTAAAACCTATATGGTTGAAGAACATTATGACTCTGCCGATTGCCAAGACACATCAGATGCATCTATTCAAAGTTTTTGTCAAAAGTATGGAATTACGTATAGCGACCGAGCCAAGGCGCAGATTGCAGAGTTTATGAACCGTATAAAAACGTGCAACTGCGACGGCATAGCCGATATGGATCAGCTTTATAAACCGGAATCCGGTTTATTCATCGAACTTTATAATCCGTGGCTTTCAGCGTCAACGCAAGAGGCGGTTTCCAACGGTGAATATTCGTCCTCAACGCGAGGCGTGGTTTTAGGCTCCTCTGGCGGTAAGATTGTTGATTCTGCGTGGAGAATTGTTGTTTCCGGCGGAAAGGCTAACGGAGCCGCTGTTGGCTCTAACTGGGCTGAAGACACTCGAGAGAAAAAATATTCTATCAATCGCGTTTTGTATTTTGGCTCGAACACAACCGAGTCGGGGCAATTTACTTATAAGGCAAATTGCAGCAACTGCTCAATTAAGCCGGGACAGTTCGCTATCATTGGTCCATCAGGTAAAACCGTTTTGTCGCGGCAGGATTCCCAGGGCGGTCAAAATGCGGCGTCCGTTCGAGCTATTGACATGCCTGCGTCTGGAAGCGCTTCCACCGTTTCCTTTGACGGTTCATCCCTTAGCAACGTTGTTTCCATTAGCGTGGCAGATTGCGGGAAAGCTCGATTTAGCGTAACGGACAATGGAAACTATACAGACGCTGTTGACGGTAACGGCAGATTAACGACTCCGCGCGATATGCCGTACGACGCTGACGATGCAAATCGATGGACAAATCTCGACGGAATTGGCAGAGGGCTTGGGCATGACTTTGTCGAACCTGGCTACAGGGTCGTCTATTTGCAGCGTTTAGCCAACCCGTACAAAGAATACAACGCCTCTTCAAACCCATACATTACGTTTGATCAGTGCCCGTTAGATTTATACAGCTACAATGGCAGACAAACGCGTCATGCCGATTATAAAAACGGATTAAATAAAAAGGCAACAACAACAGATGAATTGGCGTTTAACAAGGCGAATTCGTTCCTGGTAACGCGTCAGCGAGGCGAAACTCAGGCGTTTGCCAACACAAATCCTGCCAATTTCTGGATTGCGGAAAAGATGTCTCCAAAGAGCAGCTCAGCTCAGGTTACAGAATCAGAGGCCAGCAGCAAACTGCGTACAAGTACAACTCAATCTACCGAGGGTGCGTTGAAGAAGCCGTTTTATAACAGCTTTGCAAATATCAACACAAACATGTATGATTGTGTTTCTACGCAAGCGGCTGGGGCGTCAAGCCTTTCCTTGCCATCGTATAAGTCTGTACCGGCGTATTATTTCCCCAACCGTCCGTTTAACAGCGTGTTGGAATTGATGTTGGTGCCGCAGGTTAGCTCGTTTGCGTTGACGTCGTCCCAAAATGCGATTGCCGCGCCGTTATCGGCAGAACTGGCTCCTGGAACGCTTCCAAAGTATTTGGCTCCTTCAGACGGTTTAATAGATTTCCTTACCCCAGCAGGGTCCAGGATTTTCGATTATGTACGTATTCAGTCGCCATTTGCGGATACGCCGATGACCTTAAATACATTTTACGTAAACGATAATAACACGTCGGTTTCCGCCACAGCCGCTCCAAACGGTTATCGATGGACGTTCCGGGAACCCGGTAAAATCAATATCAACTCCGTAACAAACCCCGCTGTTTGGGCGGCTCTGTTAGGCGTAGACAACGTAAACAAAGTCGATACGATTGCTGGAATTAAGGCTAATTTGTACGACGATTATTGGGGCAAGATATTTACCGAGAATGGCAAAATTGGCGAACGTCCCTGCACGTTTGGCTCCTCCGATTCAAACTATATTGCTGCCAATTATCAATATTTCCGTATGAACAGTACCGCTAAGACGTGTCAGTCGGCGGATCGAAGTTTGTATTTCCAAACCCAGTTGATGCAGCGGTTGTCCAATTTGACAACGACGCGTTCAAACGTCTATGCGGTGTGGATTACCGTTGGATTCTTTGAATTCAATCAGGGAACGATTGGCAAAGAATACGGTTTGGATAGCGGCTCTCGTCAACGATATCGAGCGTTTTATATGATTGACCGAACTCGTCCGGTTGGTTATTCGCCGGGCTTGAGAATGAACGCGGACAGGACAATTATTCTTCGGCGGTATTTGCCGTAAAAGAGCATAGGTCAGGCGGAGAGAGTTACATTCTACCCGCCTGACGTTTTTTGGGAATTGAAAACGTATGGGTAAAGTTTTACGCGTCTGCATTATCGGTAAAATAAACTGTCCGGAGTTTAACCATGCGTTAAAAAACGTCTATGCTGGTTCATACGTCTGTTTGTGTTCCACGCCAGAGGAATTTATTCATCTAGATCCCCGTCCTGACGTGATAATTCTGTTACAGTCTTACCCGAACGAATTCTTGAGTTCAGACGTGGACTCGATAATTCGAGTTAACCCTCTTGCCTGTTTGATGATGATAACGTCGTCGTGGTGTTTGGGCGAACGGCGCACCGGCAAACCTGTTACAGATGTAATTCGCGTTTCGTGGGTCGATTTTCCCTGCTGGTTTGAACGGCAAAAAACGCTCTTCGACAGCGGCAAGCTGTCAGAGCTGTCTCTGCCCCGGTCAGCAACCGACGCGCAGAGGGCGGAATTGGACGCGCAATTTGAATACCCCTCAAGAGAAAACGACGTCTACTGGGTTTTAGCCGATTCGGCTGTTCAAAGAAACACCTTGTCGCGTTTTTATGAGTCCCTCAACGCCAAAGTCGTTGCAGACAACCTGTCAGCGGAAACGCTTCTCTCTTTGCCAACGCCAGGGCCAACCAGAGTTGTTTTAGCCGTTGACGGTCTTGCCGACAACCTTGCTGCGTTAAAAACTCTTAGTGAAAAATACCGAGAAGCGACGTTCTACGCGCTCGTTCCAGACCCGAGCTATGAAGATCTCGAAACCCTGTCAAATATGGGCGCTGACACGGTCTTATCCCCAGACTTCTATCAGTACGCCGCGTGTTAGGGCAGGGGGGATTATTGGTTTAGAGCGGAAAATCGACGTGAACAATTGACATAACTGCCTATGCGTCAACGGTTATTGCGAGGTTATCCCGGCAATTCGCGTCAGAAAAGACATTTCTCATCGCTGTCAAAATTTGAATTTTCTTGGCAATCTAAGTCGATTAAAGCTGTTATGTCTCCAAATGAAATAGCACAGAAGAACTAGAGTAAATTAGAATAAACCAGTTAAATTTTTAATTATTTTTTATATTCTGAATAATAACCTATTGACTATTTGTCAAGGGAAATTATAATATGTCATAGAAATGTCTATTTTATAGAATTATATGTGTTACACGATATTTATTTTATAACTGTATAACCCAATTAATATACGTTATGAAACAATTATTTATTTCTGTCGTATTGATTGCAACCATGTTTATAAATGTGGTTCAAGGTCGCCAATGGACTGATTACAAAGGGAAAACGCTGACGGCAGATTTAGTGAGTGTTCTACAGCTGGACGAGCCTAGCGTTAAACTGCAGACGCCGTCTGGGAAAATAGTGATAATTCCTATCAGAAAACTGTCAGAAGATGATCAAGATTATATTCGGCAAATCAATGGTAAAGCTCCTGTAAGGCGAACCGAGGGCAATCCAACTCCAGCAAAAGATGGCGCCTGGATGGCTCCGACTGATTCAATTTCCGAAAGCGTTTTGTTTCCCGCTATGCAAAATATGAATATTGACAGCCGCGATGCGTACGATAGATTGATTCAGATTCGCGACGAAGATCCAACCAGGCTTGAACCTGACTACAC
>JAZQDP010000120.1:0-22150 GCA_045546875.1 Thermoguttaceae bacterium
GATGATATTCAATTCTGCGGGAGTCAAATTGTCAATAGAGTTATTGGTCATGGCAAGGGATTCCTTTCTTGAGTAAAGTAAAAATTCTTGCCAAGTATACTCAATTTTATCTATTTTCGCAACCCAAATTTGAACGCACCCCTCAAATCGAGTTAAAAGACAAATATGGAAAAACGGCTCTGCATTACGCCGCCGAACGCGGGAATTTAGAACTGGTTCAATGGTTGATTAAACAAGGCGCCGACGTCAACGCTAAAGATAAAAAGGGGACGCTCGCCTTGCATAACGCAGCTCTTAGCGGAAATATAGAACTGGTTCAATGGTTGGTTAAGCAAGGATTAGACGTAAACGCGAAAGATAATGACGGACAGTCCGTCTTGTTTTACGCTGTCGTAAGAGATAAGCTGGAACTGATTCAATGGCTGATTGAACAAGGCGCAGACATAAACGCTAAAGACAATGACGGAAATTCCATTCTATTCCACGCCCTTCGTGGTCATGTAGAACAAACGGTAGAGGGCAGACTTGTTACGCTTCAAGTCAAAACCGCCGATTCCAAAACTATTCAATGGCTAAAAGAACACGGAGCCAAATAATATAAGACCGTAGGCGAGCCACGGGTGTAAACCCGTGGGCATAAAAACAATAATCTAATAATCTTTTCCGAACTAATAATCATTCCAGAACGCTGTCGAGAATCAATCTCGCGTTACTTTGCAGCTTCGATTGCCGCGTCGATGTCGGCTTCGGTATGGGCGGCGGACAGGAAGAACGCCTCAAACTGACTGCAGGGCATATAAACGCCGCGGTCAAGCATCTGATGAAAGTATTGGGCGAATTCCTTTGTATCGCATTTGGCGGCGTGCGTCCAGTCTGTAACAGGGGCGTCGTTGAAAAAGAACGTCATCATGGCGCCGGCGCGAGCGTACTGCGTCGCAATTCCCTTCTGCTTGAAAACGTCTGTCAAGCCGTCCAGAAGACGCTGACCGAGTTGTTCCAACCGCGGGTACGGGTTCTCCTTTTTGAGCGTTGTCAGCGTCGCGATTCCCGCCGCCGTTGCCAGCGGATTCCCGCTGAGCGTTCCCGCCTGAAAGACCGGACCGGAGGGAATAACGCATTGCATAATTTCCTTTTTCCCACCATACGCGCCAACCGGCAAACCGCCGCCAATAACCTTGCCCATTGTCGTCAAGTCCGGGTCGTCGCCGAAGTACGCCTGCGCCCCGCCGTAGGAAACGCGGAACCCCGTCATGACTTCGTCGTAAATCAGAACCGCGCCGTATTTTCTCGTCAAATCGCGCAGCGTCTTGCGGAATTCCAGGGTTGGAAGAACGCAGCCCATGTTCCCGACAACCGGTTCGAGAATCACGCCGGCGATTTTATCGCCCTGCGCTTTGAATGCGTCTTCAGCGCCCTGAACGTCGTTGTACTGAAGAATAATCGTATCCTGAACCGTTCCCGCCGTTACGCCGGGCGAGTTGGGAACGCTGAACGTCGCCGCCGCAGACCCCGCTGAAACAAGCAGGCTGTCAACGTGTCCGTGATAGCAGCCGGCAAACTTGACGATCTTGTCACGACCCGTATACCCTCTTGCCAGACGAATGGCGCTGGAAGTCGCTTCCGTTCCGGAGTTGACCAGTCTGACCATTTCAACAGACGGCATGGCGTCAATAACCAGCTCGCAAAGCTCGTTTTCCGCAACCGTCGGCGCGCCGAAACTGGTTCCTTTGTGAATCGCTTTCTGTAACGCTTCGACAACGGCGGGATGACAATGACCGAGAATCATCGGCCCCCAGGAACCGACAAAGTCGATATACCGGTTGCCGTCGATGTCGTACAGATACGCGCCTTCGCCGCGTTCAAAGAAAACCGGGCAGCCGCCGACCGCGCCAAACGCGCGAGCAGGAGAATTGACTCCGCCGGGCATAAGAGTACAGGCTTTTTCAAATGCTTTAACGCTGTTTTCGTATCGCATAATGATAAAGATTATTTGTTAATATTTGCCAGAAACAAAAATTAGAAGTGAAAATGACGTATTAATTACATCAAATCTGACACTTCTAATTTACGATTTAACTATTATGTTTATCGGGATTCTTATCGATAGGAATTCTTGTCAATAGGAATCGCCTGATGGAAGTTCAATCTCTTCCATTGGCGGCGCCTCTATTTCCTTTGGCGGAACTTTGGGCGCTTTATTTGCGTTATCAACGTCTTCCTCTTCTGCTGGCGGAAGAGGAACTTCGTCAACATTGTCTGCCGCCTCATTATCCACATTCTCCAGAGGAACGGCTTGAGCGTCTGCCTGAGCGTCGTTCTCATCTGGCGCTGGATCCGATTTTTCTGGAACGTCATCGGAATCCTTGCCAGTATTTGGCGGGAAATATTCTTCTGCCGGCGTCAACTCTCTCGGTTGAGAGGGACTCGCTTGTCCTTCCACCGTGGGGGCGTTCTCAATTGCCTTTTCCTGAACCGGTTCCGACTCTGACGGTTGTGGCGTTACCACAGAATTTTTCTTGATTTCCTGCAACCCCGGCTTTGGAAGCTGTTGAGACGGGACGCTTCGAGGTTTGGATATTACCGGAACGTCATCAGCCGTCTGAACGCCCGGCGTAAGCAGCGGCGTTCGATCCGATGTAATTGGCGCGGGTTGAATTGCGGGAGGTTCTGCTACTGGTCCCGACTCCAACTCTGCAAAGAACGGCAAGTTGATATTGTTTGGCTGAGCGGACGTTCGGAAAGCCATCTTTCCGGATATTTTGCCGCCTTTGCCATCATTTTTAATTGTTACAGGCACTACGTGAACGCTTTTTACTTCATCTTTAATATCGACTGAAACGCGATCGTCTGACGTTCCAAATGCTGTAATTTTAAATGGGCGCTGACCTGACAAGACAACCGTTTTAGTAACTTCCTTCCCTGCTTTAATCGAACCAAACGCCAATGGCGACGGTTTAACTGTTACTGATGGAATAATATACGCGCTTACAGGAACAGGACAGTGTTGGTTTGAGGGATTAGGGTCGTTTGAAATAATATCAATAAAATCGTTCAAATATCCTTCCGGAGCGTTTTCCTTCAAAGTGAGCGTTATATCGTAACTGACATAATTATAATCCCTTTGAACCAATTTAAGGCTAGCTTTATAAAATGAGGATTCGCTTTGAATGTCTCGAATTCCCCAAGACTGCCAATACGTTCTGCCGGCATAATTAACCCGAAAACTTGCTGTTCGGGTCTGACCTTGCGGAACAGTTCCAAATGCAACAGTTCCTGGCTCAACGTAAACGTCTGTACGAATAAAGCAAAAAGAATGGAGTTGAACTTCCGCATAGAACGGTCTGGAAAATCGAACGGTAACTGTCGCATCTTTACGACCATAGAAGTTGCGGGTGTCAAGCTGAATGTCGATCTGCCCCGTTTCCCACGTTTTAATAACGCGTTTCTGGAAAGAGGGTTGAGTGCAACGGCATGTTGATTGAACAGATTCTATTACAACGTCTTCTTTGTATTTGTTTGTAAAAACAAAACTGAATCGTGTGTCCGCCCCGCGGGCAACCATTCCAAAATTATGAGAGGTGTCTTTGAACATGTCAGATGCCCAGTCTGCCATGACCAATACAGGCGCCAGCATTACTATTGCCAACGATGCGAGGTAGGTTTGCGTTCTCATTTTTCTACTAAAATATATACCGTTCTTTAATGTTATTTGACTGATGATTCAGCCATCAATAGGATGCAATAATAGTTACCAATTAACGTTCCAGCGACGTTCAAAAAGAACGCGTTGAGCATGCGTTAAAAACAACCTGTTTTACGCAATAGTGCAGTATGACCTATTTTTATTTTTTTGTCAATCCCAATTTTGCAAATATTATTGCAGTAAAAAACAAAACAAGCTGGCTGATCACGAACTTCAATTGATTGCAATGTACAACTTAACACACAATCCCTACTATCTTTATCGACGAATTTACAATAATATTCTTAACGTAAATCTTTATATTTACATATTATCTAATTTATCTGCCGGTTATGTTTTATTAAAATTTTTGATTTTTTTGAAAAAAAATGGGGTGTAATGCTTGATTAATCCTCAATATTTGTGTATGATATTCGTATAAAGATAGTAGTAGCTAAAATATGTTAGCAAAGAAAAATACTTACAAATGAATTAACGTCCTATTTTATATTCGACGCAACTAAATTAAATTACGGTCGGAAGCTGTATTTTTTAGTCTTTTGTTTAAGTATTATGTCTCGTATACAACTGGTTTTCAAAATCGGCGATGCTTGACGCTGGTTTTGAGAGCTGATGTTTAGCGCCATATATTGGCATAAGCAAAGAAACGAAAGGATGATGGCAATGAAAAGCGTTAGCATGATTAAAGCCTTGCTTGTTATTGTCGCGCTTGGGATAGCAAGCGTTGCAATGGCAGAGGCGCCTTGGGTTATTGACAACATTGTCAAAACCGGGTCTGTAGAAACAACCGACCCAGTTGCAGACGGCTCTTGTCTTCAAATTGAATTGAAGATGGACCCGACAGCAAAGAACGTCCCATGGCACAATTTTAAAATTGTAGACGTCAGCGGCGCTCCCGTTGGCAAATTGGACTCTTGGGACGAAGATTCCAAAACCCTGTTCTTTGAAGGCGACTGGTCTAAGGTTGTCGGTCTTTACCTCGAAGGTATGGGAAATCGTCAGGAACTCTTCCCCAATGCAGTCGTTCAAGACGTTGAACCGGTCAAACCGGTCGTTCCGGCAATTAAACCCGCTGTTGTCAACAACGTTCCCAGCTATCCTCTTCGTTATGAAGAACCGATTGCCCGTACAGAACGCCACGTTATCGACAATGTTGAGAGAGTTGTCAACGTTCACCGCGACGGCGTCCGCACTTATTACGATGGACATCGAGACGTCTACGTAGACGATCGCAATCACGTTGTTCATCATGGCGGCGACGTTTATCATGACGACGTTCACCACACCGGTGGCGGTCATGGTGGACATGGCGGCGGACATGGACACGGACATGGACACAGCCACGGAGACGTTGCTGCTAACGGCGGCTCTGGCGGAGGTTGTGGCTGCGGACATTGCGATGGAAATCATGGCGATGGTTGCACCTGCTCAGAATGCTCTGGCACGGGCGATGGCGATGGCAAAGGTTCCGGTAAAGGTCCCGGATCTGGCGCTGGCGACGGCTGCAAATACTGCGGTGGTTCTGGTTGCGCGAAATGCGGCAACGGTCCAGGTTCTCCTTGGGAAATGGACGCTTACGCCAAAAATGTTGGTCAAGGCAATAAGTTAGCTATGGGCAACGGCAAAGGCGCCTACGGCGAAGAAGCTCCTGGCTGCGGTTGCGGTGAAGGCAAAGGTCCCGGAACCGGCGAAGGTGAAGGAACTGGCGATGGAGATGGCGACGATTGCGGCTGTGGCGAAGGCGAAGGTCCCGCTCCGGACGAAGGAACAGAACCCGCCCCTGGCGAAGGTCCTGCCCCGGATGAAGGCGAAGGTCCACTTCCAGACGAAACTGAAGCTCCAGCTCCTGGCGAAGGTTGCGGCTGCGGTCCAGAACCCGGACCAAACCCAATGGAACCGCCAACGGGTCCAGAACCTAACGCACCAGCCCCTGGTCCAGCTCCCGGAACAGCCCCTGGCATGGGTCCTGGAGGTCCCGGCGCATACGGTCCTAACATGGTAAACTTGGCTCCTCAAGTTCGACCGCGCGTTAAGAACCTGGCGAAGAACTTCTTTAAGAAGCCCCCAGTAATTGACGGTCCAGAAATTTACGTTTTCAACCCGCAAAAACCCTACTATAATCCACAGGTTCCGTACTACGGATACAATCAACCGGGTTATGGATATGGCGGCGGCGGATACGGCGCTGGCGGAGGCGGAGGAGCTTACGGCGACATTCCGGAAGGCGCTTTCGATTTCAAAAAGCCCGAATATGAAGATCATTTCGTTCTGTATATTTCAACCGGCAACGACAAATCCGAGGGTATCGTTTATCAGGTAGACGAACACGGACGCGTTCTCGGTCAGGTTAAATTGCCATACACCGCTACTGGTTTGGCTATGCACCGCGACACCGGTTTGGTTTGCGCCGCTCCACGCGATGGAGGCAAGATTTACCGCATTAACGACGCTGGCAAGATGGAAACCGTTATGGAAAACAACGAAGACGTTGTTCATCCGTCTGACGTTGCCATCGGTTACAATTCCGACAGCATGGTTTTGGCTGACGATCTCACCAAGACATTGACTTTGTCCAACACCGCTGGCGTTAAACCGACTACATACAAGAGACTTCAAGGCAGCAAGTACGAACAGCCCAAGATGTCTGTTGCAGCCGGACGCGATAAAGCCGTTTTGTTCTCCTCAGACGACAATCCCGGCGTTTATCGTTACACTGCTAACGCAACCGAATCTGAACCCGTTTTGCCGAAGTCCGGAGCTGTTGCAGCCAGCAATGCGAACGATCACTGGGCAGCAACCCAAGACAACAGCATCGTCGTTTTGGAAGGAACTCAGGAACAGTATTCGTTTGACGTTCCATCCTCTCACCGCATTTACAAGAAGGGAATGCTCAGCTTCGCGCCTCGCGACGCCGTTGTTACAGCTGTTCAGCAAGCTGATGGCGATCGAGATCCGTGGTTGATGATGTTCCGTAAAGACGATGACGGTGAAACTCGTTGCCGTTCGTTGTTCAAGTGGGACGAACAGAAGTATGGCGAAATGCAAGACTTTGTCGTTGGACCTCGTATGTACTGGGAACAAAACGAACGCAAGACCATGAAGAGCATGTACTAATTTTAATTGGTACTGAATTAGCTTCAATTAACTAAAACAAGCGCCGCAGAATTTTGGGTTTCCGGATTCTGCGGTTTTGCTGTAGTTAGATATTAACACGTTCTTCAAACTCCTCCGATAAAAATGAATAGAAATTCGTTGACATTCCTGACGATAGCGTTGTTACTTTCCATTGGCTCTTTCGCGCAAGCGCAGCAAAATCGAGCGGCAAGCGCCGTTCAATTGCCAACTTTTGGATATAACACCGCAACAACGACAGTTTCTGTCCCCGATCGCGGAGGAACTTACATGGGGGGCATTAAGCGGTCGTCTTCCGGAAGGGTTGAATCTGGCGCGCCACTATTGCCATTTAAAAATCGAGCAATTGGCAATCAAACGTCTGCAACTTCCTTTAGCTCCCATGTTTACATTCACGACTTTGAAGCTATGGATGAACAGATTCTTGGCGCAGGAAAAGCGGCTATTTCTAACGGTTCCGCGGCGCCGGTTGTCGTCAATGGCGATCGAGCCATCCCGTTTAGGTACGCTTCGACTCAGCCAGAGCCTAAAAGCAAGCAAACCAAAGCCAATCAGGTAGCTGTTCGTAAACGCGCCAAATCGGCAAACAACGATGCGCCGCTTGTACTTTCCGGCGTCAAAAAAAGATTCCCCGCCGTATTGGGAAACGTAAAAGACTCGCTTGAACAAAAATGAATTCAAACGATTCGCTTCTTTTGCCGTATCCTGTCGGCACAAATCCAACGTTGCTATGGAAAAACAAGAATTCTAATCATGACGCCAATTTAACCGTTGACGTCAAACCTCTTTACGTACACCAAATCTTTGTCCCTGTCGAACAGGCGCAAAGACTGTTATGCGATAATAAATCCCCAAAAACAGATTTACAGTCTACGTTATTTGAATCAGAGGTAAATGAGATCAACTCAAATTCTGATTTGTCGCCCGTTATTAGTTCTTACACTCACTCCGGAGGATGGAAAAACCGTCTGATTCTTGGCGATTCGCTTTTAGCGATGGCGTCAATGATAAAAAATGACAATCTGGCAGGAAAAGTTCAAGCAATCTATATTGATCCGCCATACGGAATAAACTTCAACAAAAAAGTTAAACTGACAACCAGCCGCAATCAGGCTAACAATAAAAGCGAGTCCTTAACGCCAGAAAGCGGAATCTTTCCAGACGTTAAAGCGTATAACGATTCGTGGCAAGACGGCATTTCAGGCTATTTAAATTTCCTTCAAAATCGTTTAATCCTGGCAAAAGAGCTTCTTGCGCAATCCGGGTCTGTTTTTGTCCAAATGGGCGATGAAAACGTTCATCGCGTCAGAATTCTGCTTGACGAAATTTTTGGAGTTGATAATTTTATTGCGACAATTTCCTACGCCTCCTCAAGCGGATTCCCAACGAATACAATTAGTCGCGTTTCGGATTATATCCTTTGGTATTCCAAAGACAAAAAATCGTTGAAGTATCGTCCCCTGTTTCGTCCCAAAGATCCGCTAACCGGCGATAAACACGGGAATTATCGATATATAGAATTGCCGGATTTCTCACGTCGCCCCATGACCCCCAATGAACGCACCGGGATTAAACCGCTTCCCAACGGTTCAAAAATCTATCTTCCCGGGGCTTTAGACAGTCAAGGGGTTCAGACAAAGCCCTGCCCTGTTGATTTTCAAGGGCAAACATACCATCCTGCCGGCAGCCGCATCTGGACGACCCTTTATCCGGTTGGCATGGAACGGCTCAAAAAGGCAAATCGAATAGAAGCAATCGGAAAAAATCTCCGGTACATTCGTTATCTTAACGATTTCCCATACATGCCATTAACATCTTCCTGGAACGATACTGGCATAGCAGGTTTCTCGTATGACAAACGTTACGTGGTTCAAACAAATCCGTCTGTCGTTCAACGGTGTATTTTGATGTCTACCGACCCTGGCGACCTGGTCTTGGATCCTGCTTGCGGTTCTGGAGTTACCGCTTGCGTTGCCGAACAATGGGGACGGAGATGGATCGCTATTGACTCTTCCAGACTTGCGGCTTCCATAACCAGAGAACGACTCGAAGGTCTAAGATTTCCGTTTTATCAAATTGAATCAGGGGGAACAAACCCGGCAAAAGGTTTTGTCTATAAAAAAGCGGCTCATATTACAGTTAAATCTGCGGGAACAAACGAAAAAATTGATCTTATCTGGAATAAATACAAGACACAGATTGAAGCCGCAATTGATAAACTGAATACCCTTGTAGGTCAAAATTGGAAAGACTGGGAAATTCCGCATTTATCGGATCCTCAATCACAGAAGTTAGCTCAACAAATTCCAGAATTTGAAACCCATCTTGCCCAATACTGGAAAACGTTTGAAAAACGACAAAATGAAATCAACGATGCAATTGTTCAGAATTCAGAAACGGAAACGCTGTACGATCAACCGATTGAAACTCCAAAGCTTCACCGTTGCACGTCCCCGTTTACAATAGAATCGTTTTGTCCTTTTGCAAGTCAAAAAAAATCGATTTCTAAAACCGCATCGTCATCGCAAAAAGACTTTGGGTTCGACATTATAAACAGTTTGTTATCGTCGGGAATCGCCATATTCAATCAAAAAGATCGCGTCTTCTTTCAAGAAATTACTCCCCTAAAAGCGGCTCCATTCTCTGCTTCCGGCAAATACGCCGCCAAACAAAAAACAGCAACCGCCGGAATCGTTATTGCAAACGCCTTTGAGACCGTTTCACAATCCGCAATAACCCAATGCGCTCAAAAAGCCGTTTCACAAGGATTTGACTCCGTCTTTATTTTGGCATTCAACTTCGTCCCTTTGGATTTGGGCTATCTGCAAACGCTTCCTGTTTCGGTATATCCTGTACGGATAAATCCAAGCCTTCAAACGCACAATGAACTCAAAAACTCTGTTTCCAACACAGAATTCGTTCTTTATGGAGAACCGTTGTTAAACGTTGCGTTTATTTCTTCCAATGAAGTCCGATTAGAACTTAACGGCGTTAGAATCTATAATCCTCTGTCAGAAATGGAACTGTTGGATTCTGCTAACAACGTTGCCGGGTGGTTTATCGATCCGGATTTCAATGGTCAAATTTTCCATGCTGTTCAAATTCGACACCCTAACGTCAATTTAAATCCGTATCGTCGCTGGAACGTCAAACAAAATTCGCGACAACTCAACCATCGAGAATGGGACTTGATAACAAGTCTTTGCTCACAGCCGATTGACATTTCAACCCCCAAAACGGTTGCGGTCAAAATCGTTTCCACAGCTGGGGACGAGAACATTACCCTGTTACCCTATTCCTTTTTGTCTTCCTCCGTTCAGTAACTTATTCATTCAACTGCTGTAATGTTTAATTTCGCTCAAACATGTTGGTTTTTAACAGGAGCAACCGCCTCTGGAAAATCAGATTTATCAATATCATGGGCATTAAATCACAACGCTGAAATCCTCTCAATGGATTCTGCCGCCATATACCGGCGCATGGACATCGGAACCGCCAAACCTTCTGCCCAACAGCGAGCCGCCGTTCCACATCATCTTATTGACATCGCCAATCCGGGAGAAGAATTCTCTGTCGCTCAGTACTGCGACGCCGCTCAAGCTTGCGTTGAAGATATTTTATCACGCGGCAAAACTCCGATTTTTGTCGGTGGGACGCCGTTATACTTAAAATCTTTATTGCGAGGCTTATTTGACGGTCCAAGCGCTGATTGGTCAATTCGTCAGGAATTGCAATCGGTTATTGATGAACAAGGGTTAGAACATTTGCATAAACTGTTAGAGGACGTTGACCCTGTCGCAGCGTCAAAACTGCACGTGAACGATTCCCGGCGCGTTATCAGGGCAATCGAGGTGTTTCGGCTTACCGGAAAACCCATCTCACAATGGCAACAAGAGCACGATAAACCTGTACCACAAGATCAATGCCGCGTCTATGCCCTTAACGTTGACAAAGCAGAACTAGACAAACGCATTGCTCATCGCGTTGATACAATGCTACAAGCCGGTCTTATTGACGAGGTTCGACAACTATTAACGTTTGATTCTCCGTTATCCCGAACTGCCTCACAAGCCGTTGGCTATCGAGAAACGATTCACTGGATCAATTCAGGCGAAACCGCGCCCATTGAACAACTGCGAGAGGAAATTATTCTGCACACTCGGCAACTCGCCAAAAGACAGATGACCTGGTTTCGAGGGCTTTCAGAATGTCGACTAATCACCTCTGATCAGTGGCAACGTCTTATAGAATAACAACATAGGATATTCCCTGATTATTCTAACAATATAATTAACTTTCTTATGAGCTTGCCATATTTTCAAACCTTTTAACATGGTTTGACGTATTAGTAATATAAAGGATTGGCTGCCAAATCAATCGTTTGGATTATTCGACAAGCCAAATCCCCTATTTTACCTAAACAATATCTAAAAAAGGTTTTTTGAAAAAACAGACAAAATCTCCGTTAGGAGGCTTGATTTTTCTATTCAAATTAGATATTATAAAGGTATAGTTGTTATGTGTTTAGCGAAGGAGTTCTTCGCAACAATAAACAAAAGATCAGTTAAACGTTTTATCCTAATCATTGAATTTATCGCTTACCCCTACAAAGTAAGATAAATAGCATTCCCAAACGAGGCGTTATTGAGCAGACGCGGATGCGCCTGGATCATCAACCTTGTTAAACATTTTATCGTAAGTAGCGATTAGCAGAAAAGGAAGGTGCACATGAACGTAACAATTTCTACGCGACATGGCAGTGTTAGTGAGCAAACGCAAGCTCATTTGGAATCCAAGGTCGAAAAACTCGGTCGAAATTTTGACACCGTTACCGGTATTGACATTCTCGTTGACTTGGCCAATCGAGAAAAACCCACGCTGAGCGTTACGGTTAAACAGAAAAACGCTCCAGACGCATTCGCAACGATCGAGAATATGGAGCTGCTTACCGCCATGGACTCTGCTTTGGACAAGTTGGAACAACAGCTTCGTAAAATGAAGGGCAAAAAGATTGATCGTTATCAAGCGCCCGGCGAACTTCCAGAGGCGTAAACACCGCGCAAAAAACAGGGTTAGTTGCGTCGAATTTCAGGTTTTATCGAAAAAATCGATGAAAATGGGTAAAAATTTATCGTTTACCCCCTTCTAATCCATTTAAATTTAAAGAAAATTTGGTATACTAGTTACCAAACTGTTTTAACTACAATTTAGTTGCGGTGAGAAATTTGTCTGCTCACCGCTCATTGAGTTTTTTTACAAGGAGTTCTCTCCAATGAAGTATGCAGATGCCTCTCCAGAGTTTGGAGATTTTATCGTAGCCGATTCAATCATTTCAGATCTTCAAGCAACGGAAAAAGTACCAGCAATTCGTGAAATGGTAAAATCCCTGGTCAACGCAGGTAAATTGTCTGAAGAAGACTTTGAAAACGTTGTTCGGGCTATTGTCAATCGTGAAGAACTTGGCAGTACCGGCATTGGTCGTGGAATTGCAGTGCCTCACACGAAGCATTCCAACGTTCATGAGTTGATTGGTACGGTTGCGGTCAGCTCCAAAGGCGTTAACTTTGACAGCATTGACGGCGATCCGGTTTACGTCCTGTTCCTGCTTATCTCCCCGCCAAACGAACCGCAGCAGCATTTACGAGCGCTTGAACGCGTTTCCAGAAACATTCGTAACGACATGTTCTGTAAATTCCTCAAACAGGCTCGCAACAAAGACGACATCATGCAGTTGCTTAAAGAGGCTGACAACAGTCAATTTGGCGATTGATATCATTTTCGATTGAGATTATGAACAGCTGTCAGCAATAGTTTAAGCAAAATTGTTCCCTTAAACATTGCTTTATATATATTGAGGTACTAAATTCGATAATTATATGAGTCGACTTGTAACAGTCAATAATCCAGAAGGATTGCACTTACGCGTTGCGTTGATGATAAGCGAATGCGCCAAAAAATTCAATGCAACAGTAACGCTTACCAAAGATTCGGAAACAGTCAGCGCCAGCGATATGCTTCAGGTTCTGACATTGGGCGCCGCGCCTGGGGTTACGATCCGGGTAGACGCGCACGGCGAACAGGCGGCAGAAGCCCTTAATAGCGTCTGCGCTCTGTTTGAGCACGGCGTTCACAACCCTGTTTGATAACCGTTTAATTTCCGATTCTCTATAAATACGTACGCTAAATTTGATAGCGTAATAAACCTTGTCCTCTACGCGCTAAAACCTATAAAACAGGTTTTAGCGCTTTATATATTGACTATACTTCAATTCTGTTGCAGCTTTTCGTCAATCAATCATAAATATTAAAACTTCTTATTCTCATGAACTCATGCTAACGTTTAAAGGAATCCCCGCATCGTCCGGCATCGCATTTGGAGAGGCATTGGTTATCGATAATGCAGGAACTCGCATCAAAAAGCAAATTGTCGATAAACAACAAATCCCAGCGGAGCGTGAACGTTATCTAAACGCTTTCGAGAAAGCAAAGCAGGAAGTTGTCGCTAACGCCGTTGCTGTTACACAAGAGCTTGGGGAGAGTTATGGGCTTGTCTTTTACGCCTACAGGTCTATCCTGGAAGATTCTACGTTAAACAAACAGATTTTGGAAAAAATCGAAGTAGAACGCTATGCCGCTCCCTGCGCGATTTCAACGGTTTTCAAGCAATACGCTGAAAAATTTCATAATATTCCAAATGAACATTTGGCTCAGCGGGCGTTAGACATTCAGGATCTGGAATCGCGCCTGATGCAAATCCTTGTCGGCGTTCAGATGGATTCCCCAACAACGTTAAACAAAAGTTATGTTGTTTTAGCGCATAACCTTACCCCTTCTGAAACCGCCAATTTCAATCGAAACACGATTCAAGCTTTCGTTACAGAAATCGGCGGGAAGAGTTCGCATACATCCATTCTTGCCCAGGCGTTAGAAATTCCAGCCGTCGTTGGAGCGGGAAGGTTTCTCGATAAAGTTAAAGCCGGGCAAACGGTTATTGTCGACGGCAATCAGGGAACGCTTTACATTGACCCCACCCCGGACGTTATAGAAAAATACAAGCAACAACGCCTCGAACAGGAAAAACTGCTTGTCGAACTAAAGAACTTTGACAGCGCCGCCTGCACAACCAAAGATAATTACCCCATTCAAATTCTGGGCAACATTGCTCTGGATTTTGACGCAAAACACTGTCTGGAACACGGCGCAGACGGCATCGGTCTGTATCGAACTGAATTTCTGTACATGACAAGCGAATTACAGCTTGACGAGGAAATTCATTTTCAAAAATATCGGGAAGTCATTCAAACGATGAAAGGCAAACCCGTAACAATTCGAACATACGACCTGGGCGCCGACAAAATTCTAAAAGACATTATGCCCGACGAGGAGCGCAACCCCGCATTAGGTCTGCGATCGATTCGGTTAAGTTTGGCAATCCCGCAAATGTTTCGCATTCAGTTACGGGCTATTTTACGAGCGTCTGTCTACGGACCGGTTCGAATTTTATTTCCCATGGTTTCGACGTTGACAGAATGGCGTCGAATCAAAATGATGGTTCACGACACCTTTGAAGACCTCGACGAACGCGGAGATAAATTTGACCATAACGTACCGTTGGGAATCATGGTTGAAGTTCCATCAACCGTCATGATGATAGAAGAATTTCTCAATGTGGTAGATTTTATCAGCATTGGCACCAATGACCTGATTCAGTACACATTGGCAACAGACAGAACCAATAAAAATGTTGCACATCTTTTCGACGGTTGCGAACCGGCAATAATTAAACTGATTTGGAAAACCGTAACAGCCGCCAATAAAGTCAACAAACCTGTCAGCTTGTGCGGTCAGATGGCAAGCGATCCCTTGCTGACCATGCTTTTATTGGGTCTTGGCTTGAGGTCTTTATCGATGCCGTCATCCGCAATGCGAGACGTCAAACAGGTATGCTCTGCCGTAACGATGCTCGAGTGCCGGGAAACGGCATTCCGCGCCATGAAGTCCGACAACGCCAGCGACATCCGTTCGTTATTAAAGCGTCAGTTAGCTACAGCTCTTCCGGAACGATACAGAATGGAAGACTAAACATTCCAAAACGGCATAGCAATGCGCTAACACCATTAAGAACGTTTCATTATGCTTGTAGAAATCAAAAACCTCGTTCGTTATTTTCCCAAAACAAAGGCAGTTAATAACATTTCCTTTGGATTTGACAAGGGGCAGATTTTCGGGTTCGTCGGTCCTAACGGTTCCGGGAAAACGACGACAATGCGAATCCTTGCCACAATTGACCAGCCTCAATACGGCGACTGTTTCATTGGCGGTCACTCTGTTACGCAATACCCGGAAAAAGCCAGAGAATTAGTCGGATTCATGCCCGATTCACTTCCCATGAATAACGACGTTTCTGTCTATGAATATATTGATTTCTACGCAAGAGCTTATAATATTAAAAATCCTAAAAGGGATAAAATTGTCAATGAGGTTATGGATTTTACGGACTTGCATATTATATCCAACAAGATGCTCAATGAGTTGTCCAAGGGTATGAAACAGCGGGTCAGTTTAGCTCGAGCGTTAGTGCACGAACCAAAAGTTCTCATTTTAGACGAGCCTGCAAACGGACTGGACCCCAGAGCCAGAATCGAATTGAGAGAATTATTAAAAGCCCTTGCGGAAAACGGCATGGCGATTCTTATTTCCTCTCATATTTTGACGGAATTAGGGGAAATCTGCGATGGCGTCGCTTTTATCGAAAAAGGGAAACTGCTCGACGTAGGCGTCATTTCCGAAATCAGCAGCAGACGTTCAAAGATTTCCGTTGATGCGTCTGTTCGAATCCTCCGAAAGGATGATTGGGAACAGGAACTTAAAAAGCTTTCCATTCATCTTTTGGAATTGCCAAATATTACACAATCCGCTATTGTCGGAGACCATATCGACATTACAATCTCGGAAGGCGAATCCATGGCAGCGCAAATTCTCAAGCAATTGGTTGCCGATGGATTTCCTGTTGTTGACTTTCGCCTGAAAAATAATCAACTCGAAGATCTCTTTATGTCTATCACAAACGGGAATGTACAATGACGCAAATTATTAAAAATATTTTTTCGATTCTGGACAACAATATCAATGCAATTGCAGTTAAAGAGATGCGTCAGGCGGTAAGAAGCCGATACATTATTTTATTGCTGCAGATATATTTGTTTATCGAAATAATTATGACCGGATTTGCTCTGTTTGCTTATCAGGGCATTGGGGAGGACGTCGGCTTAACCTTCTTTAATTCTTTAATATTTATACTGTTTATAGCAAACATTATTTGCGTTCCAATATACACTTCCAACCGTTTGGCAAGAGAAGTTCAACTAAACGACGCCATGTTTTCCACTACGCTTGCCCCGATCCAAATTGTCAGGGGAAAAGTTATATGCGGTCTGACAATCTCGTTACTGCTTTTTAGCGCAGCATTGCCATTTATTATTATTTCGTACTTAATGCGCGGTTTGGATTTATCAGAAATTCTGCTGACGCTTTACTGGACGTTTCTTTTTATTCAACTCCTAAACGCATACGGAATTTTATTTGGAGCAATAAGAATCAGCACAGTCGCCCGAGTTATTGTAGGATTGATTATGAGCGGCGTTCTTTTTGGGCTGTTCGACTCCATGCCATACGGTTTTTCTTTTGTAGATTTCATCACAGATATAGAATTGCCCGTATTTTTCCTGACTACGATTTTTATACTTTTCTTATGTGAATTATTTATTAATTTTGCCGTTTCGTCATTATCTCCAGAAACCTATAATCGCATGACGCGGGCGCGCATTTTTGCATTTGGCTGTTCTGTGATTTTGATGATTGCATCGGCGCTTATCTATTCTTTTACCCATGACGTCAGCTACATAGAAGTGTCAATGGTATTCAATCTGTTTTTTATATTGTTTTTTCTCATCATCGGTTTATGTGAACGCACATCTTTAAGCGTTCGTCAAATACAACAAATACCTCGCAATCCTATTTTGCGCGTTTTAGCATTCCCCTTTTTTACAAACGTTGGTTCTGCCATTGCCTGGCTTATGATAATGACCGGAGCAACTTTATTATTTGACGTAATTTATAATAATTCTCGCATGCTTGACTCGATAATAACTTTTGATAAAGGTTGGTCGTTCATTTTTGTTTGTTTATTTTACATTACCATCGGCATGCTCACACGTCAAGCGGTTGATTGTTGGCGAAGAGAGACCTTCGCTCAACATCTTCCTGAAGATCCAAGCATCGTCATTTACCCTTCTCCGCAAAAAGGGGGGATGACATTCTTTTATGCGATTCTGTTCTTGTCCATTCCAGTTATTTGTTCGTTAATGTACTTCATAATCGTTACATCGTCATCGCAATCAACTGAAAATGTGCCATTTGTTTTAAACTATTTTTCACCGTTTTACTATCTGGATTATGATTACCTCTCCTATGACAAAACAATCATTCCAAGAATCCTTGGAGCGCTTAGTATTCTTGTTTTAGCCGGGCAAAGCGTCTATTCATTCATCCAATATTATTTCATTTATCCTGCTAAACTACAAGAAAACTCTTTAGATGATTCGCCGGTTTCCAGTCCAAGTCCGCAAAAGTAAGCATTTGACCGCAAGAGCAAACATAATTTAATTTGTTTTTCTCTTGACAGAATCCTCAATAATTGTGTATACTACTAATAATAATTTGCAAAATTATTCTCACATTTAACAACCGTTTAATCAAAATACCGTCCCCATGAATGCCATTACGTCAGTTATCGAAAAATACAAGGTCGTTCCAGTTATTGCCATAGAATCTGCAGACCAGGCTCTTCCTCTGGCAGACGCCTTGCTTGCCGGCGGACTTCCGATTGCAGAAATAACCTTTCGTACGTCAGCGGCAGCCGAGGTCATTTCCATTTTAGCGCAGCAGCGTCCAGAACTCATTGTCGGAGCCGGCACGCTTTTGACAACGCAAAACGTCGAAGACGCCATTCAAGCCGGCGCCAAATTTGGCGTTGCACCCGGGTGCAATCCGGACGTTATCGACTTCGCTCAGGCAAACCAATTCCCCTTTATCCCAGGCGTTTGCACGCCCAGTTGTATTGAGTGCGCCCTGTCGATGGACTGTAAAACCCTCAAGTTTTTCCCGGCAGGAGCGATGGGAGGCGTTAAAATGCTTAAGGCTCTTTACGGTCCCTATAAACACACCGGCATCAAATTTATGCCGACCGGCGGCGTTACGCAAGACAACCTTGCAGAATACCTTGCCGCTCCAGGCGTTATCGCTTGTGGCGGCACATGGATCGCGCCGGCTGCCGACATTGCCGCGGGCGCTTGGGACGTCATTGCCGACAGATGCAAAAAAGTCGCGAGTGTTGAAAGCAGATAAGGCTTTGCCTCCGAAAAAGCGGGATTCGATTATCCCCACGCCCGTTCAGGCGCCCTACTCCTTATTGCCTACTGCATAATCCCGAAATATGCCTACTCCAACTTCTGACGACTCAAAACTACTGCCTGGTTGCTGGCTGGAAAGTCCATGGGATCCAGGCACCGCGGGAACAATTTCCGAACAATCGCATCTGATAGACTTGATACCTTTGTATAAGGCGCAATGGCTGCGATACTTTATCTTTTGGTCGATCCTCGTTGGCGGAACGTTGGCGTTAGGCGTATTCGGTCCGCCTGCGCTCCACGCAATAAATATTCCCGTTCCTAACCTGATAAAGCTTGGGGAAAACGGGTTGGATTGCTGGCTGGGAAACATTCTCTTGCTTTTAACAGCCGGAACGTCTTATCTGGCTTGGAGAATTCGACGTCAAAAGCCTGAATGTTTGACCCGTGGAGGAATTCTTTTTCTCTCTGTCGGAATCTTCCTTTTCGTCAGTTTAGACAGGACGTCAGACATCGCAGGCTCCGTCTGGGAAACGCTCGCTCCAATATTTGAGCAAGATCAAGGCAGCCTCATGTTTTGGAAAATGGGCATTTACGGGGCGCTCTTTTTAGCGCTTTTATCCCGATTGGTAATCGAATTCAGCGGCGCTTCGATGGCGCAGTTGTGTCTTTTTCTTACCACCGCGGCTTACGCCTCGGCTTGCGGACTGTGGTTCGCGCCTGCTTCCCTCTCGTTGCCATTAACCGTCAAAGAAATCTCAGGAGCGTTGACTCTTTTGGGCGATTTTTTCCTGTTTTGGGCAATGATTAATTATGCGCGTTTTATTATATTAGAGGGATTTGGGCTGGATTCACAGGGCTGGCGAACAGCGTTAAATCGATACAAGTATTCGTCCCGACGCTCTTCGACAACAAATTCTTATATCCAGTCGGAAACGGAATCACGCGATAACGAAACCGCCAGTTCAACGTCATCGACTTCAAGCGCGGACGACTATTCCAAACAAGCGTCACCTTTCGCTACTGATTATGTTCACTCTCAAATGGAGAATGTGAATCTGGACGCAGCCTCGTCTTATTCGCAAACGCTATCGTCTGTAACTACAACCAACGGCTCAACGTCGGAAACCGCCTACACCCCTCAATCGGCTTCGTACGGGCAACCATACAATTCCACTCAACCGCAACAATCCCCTTATGGACAACAGCCGTACGGGCAGCGTCCTCAATCCCAGCAGCCTTACGGTCAGTACCCAAACGAACAGCAATTTGGTCAGAGTGCATATAATTCTCAACAGCAGTACACCCAGCCGTCATATTCTCAACCAGTCTATTCCCAGCCAAACTACGGACAAACCGGGTACGGTTCAACGTACGACTACCAACATCGTCAACCTGCTGTCCCTAATTCTTACCCGCCAATTCCGCCGCAACAACCTCAAACGACGTCCTATTCGACGGAATTCAACAATCCGCCCATACCTCCAAAACCGGCAGAACAAACCCCGCCTTCTTCCAATATGACGTCTTCGATGCCAACGGCGGAAGAAGTCCAAAGAGAATTCAAAAGACTTGAGGAAAAAATTCATCGTCAGCTAACCCACGACGAAAAGAAAGCGATTGCACGTCGTCTGATTCAAGAGCGACAGGGAAAATAAGATTCCTCTCCAGCGTCATTTCGTAAGCGTCGTTTGCAATTTTTAGGCATAGATAAGCCGAATTCTACATAGTTCGTGAATTTTCACCTTGACGAAATGAAATCCTTGAGTAAAATATAAAGAAAGCAGGAAACAGGGAACCGCGGCGGCGAAATTCCTTTTCAGCAATTTAATTCTACCGTCTGACGTTTGTTCCCTAACATACGTCTGCTCCCCTGCTTCAATCACTCCCATTTTCCCCAGTTCCTAAACCTTACAACCCTAAATGGCTCATAAACGAATATTCCTTCGACGCGCTACCTTTTTGCACGCAGGCAGTTTGTTCCTGATGTTGATCGTTTTTATCTTCCTGTCGTTCCATTTAGCCTATCGAACGCTTGAAGAACTTGTTCCCTCCGGCGGTCAAGTTACAGCTTCGCAAACCGAAAACGGCGCGACAGATAAACGAGAACTTAACGCAACGCAAGCCATGCAAATTGCTAAAATCATCGATTCCGCTCCGTATGAAAATTTACAAAATAAAACGGAGCTGGCGAAGATTGAATTGAAATACGTTAAAGCCGCTCAAGATACGTTTACCCTTACTCCCAGCGGCGTCATTTGCCGGCGAGGCTGGTACAATCAAAGAACGCTCTCTGCCGAGCAAGTGGAGCAGATTATTCAAATTGCATTTCCGAAATCACAGGGAATAGGGAACAAGGAATAGGAAATAGAGTTTCGTCATCGACGAATTCATATTCCTTTTCCCATTTCCTACTCCCTACTCCCTATTCCCTAAACTCCCATGTCCGAATTACCTTCTAACAATCGAATTAGCCGTTGGGTTCAAAATTTATTGGATCTTACGCTCCGCAACCGTCTTCTCAACTTAAAAGACTCTTCCTTTACCCTGGAACTTCTATGCTCAGACGCAGCAGATATCGAAGACCGGCTCGTTTCAGGAGCGTTGCCGTTGAAGTTTTTTAAGGAGAGCGAATACGACGACGCCCCCAAACGCGCGGCGAACAAGGCTCAGACGGCAGACGACGCCGATTCCGGCGAATCGTTAGACGAACCGTCCGCAAACGATTCTGCCGCCGCAAAGCAAGCCGCGAAAGCAAAAAAGCTGCCCTCTACCGCTCTGTTTGTAAATCAAACGAAAAAAGAAACGGAAAAACGGCTCCTTAAACTTTATCGTCAAGCCAAAAGCGACATCAACGAAGGCGGCGTCAACACCCTCTTTTTAACGATTGGAACCCTCCACTGGTTTGATAAGTCCAGGAACGAAAAGGAATACCTGGCTCCGATTATTCTCGTTCCCGTCGAACTGATTCGCGACTCGAACAAATCCGAATTTCGCGTTCAACGCACCGACGACGAACCGACTGTCAACCCGACGCTTTTGGAAGCGCTTCGTCGTGATTTTCAGCTGAAAATCGTTGACGTCGCCCAGCGGATTACAGACGAAAAAGAAGACTTGGGCGTTACCGAGATTTTGGACTCGTTCCGCAGCCAGATCGCTTCAATGGACGGCTGGAAAGTTGAATCGACCTGCTGGATCGGGCGATTTTCCTTCGATAAATTTATCATGTACACGGATTTGAACAACCGCTGGCAGGAACTGGCAGCAAATCCGTTGGTTAAACAGCTTATCAACTTAACAGACGAACAGTCCCAGCAAGGCGCTCAAGTCGGTCAGGAAGGGACAATTGGCATCGACGCCGAGCCGAGTTCTACGTTTAACAGCGCCCCGGAAGACACCCCGCTCCCAATTCCGGATTATCTTAACCTCTATTTGCCAATTGCTGCCGACGCCTCGCAGCGCTCTGCGGTTATTGAATCCACAAAAGGGCGCAGTTTTGTTCTTTACGGCCCTCCCGGAACTGGAAAATCTCAAACGATTACCAATTTAATTGCCTATAACCTGGCAATGGGGAAAAAAGTGCTGTTCGTTTCGGAAAAGCGCGCGGCTTTGGAAGTCGTTTATCATCGACTTTCCAAAATCGGGCTGGAACCGTACTGTCTGGAACTCCATTCCAACAAAGCCGTTAAGAGAAGAGTTCTCGACCAGTTCCAGGAAGTTTACGAAATGGGCAAGAAGAACGACGTCAACGCTGAATGGACTCAGACGTGTGCAGAGCTTTCAGAAACCGAACAGGCTCTGGACAACTACGTCCGTCAGATACATCGTCCTTTGGTTGGTTCGATCACGCCCTACGACTGCTTTGGCTGGCTGACGGCTCACGGGTAAATGTAGTTTTAAATCCGGT
>JAZQDP010000121.1:0-3154 GCA_045546875.1 Thermoguttaceae bacterium
GGCTTGCGCCCCAGCTTGCGCTCCGGCTCCGGCTTGCGAACCAGCTCCAGTTGCTCCGGCTTGCGATCCCGCTCCGGCTTGCGCTCCAGCTCCGGCTCCCGCCTGCTAAGTTGAATTTAATCTGAATTAAGATTTGTTAAATTATTATAAGTAACTGGTACATCTACCCTGTGATATAGGCCAGTGAATCAAGAACCCCGCTTAATTAGCGGGGTTTTTTTCAATAATATTTATTATGATAGAATTCATTTCACACTCTTTATCCGATACTCAGAAATTGGGCAATGTATTGTCTGAAACTATTCCCAGCGGGGCAGTTGTTTCACTTGAAGGCACCCTCGGTTCTGGAAAAACTGCTCTGGTACGCGCAATTGCAATTGCCAATGGCGAATCCCCAGATAATATTTCCAGTCCGACTTTTGTGTTGATTCAAGAGTACACTAATGGCAAAAGATCGATATACCATTTTGACGCCTATCGAATCGCTGACGATGACGAATTTCTCGAATTAGGGCCTGAGGAATACTTTGAATCCGACGGGATTACATTTATTGAATGGGCTGACCGTGTTATTAATTGTCTGCCTGAATCTTTTATCAGAATCCTAGCCGAACAAATTGATAATCAAGTTAGAAAGTATAATATCTCGATCATTGGAGATAAATATAACCTCTTTATGAATAACTTGCTTTCTAATTCAATTTTTCTTTAAAATTTTTTGAGATTTTTATTGCATTTTTCATTTGGTCTGATATAATAATAGTATTATATCATTATTCAAACTGATTATATGCATTAGCAAGATATTCATATATCATTTCAATTATCGAGGATAGCTACCATGGCGTTATCAGAGATTGACCGTAATTTACTTGACCGTTGTCTTCAGAGAAAGCCTCGCGCTTGGGAAGACTTTGTTGATCGTTTTATTGGTTTGATAACGCATGTTGTTAAACACACCGTTCAATCTTCACCGGAATCTTTTTCTACCGATGATTATGGTGATTTTTGTAATGAAATCTTTCTTTCTTTTTTAGAAAATGATTTTGCCGTTTTACGTCATTTTCGCGGTCAAAGTTCACTTGCAACATATTTGACTGTTGTTGCTCGTCGCAAGATGGTCAAATTACTTAACAAACGCATGGATTCGGTTTTGCTTACGGACGACGTTTCTTCCTTTGACGAAGACGACGCTTTGAATTATCTTTATGACCGCGATGAAGTCGAATCTATCCTTACTGAATTACCCCCAGTTGAATCCGCTGTCGTAAAACTGTTTTACCTTGACCAATTGCAATACAAAGAAATTAGCTCGCAGCTTAACATTCCAGAAAACAGCATTGGTCCAATTCTTTCCCGCGCCAGACAACGTCTGAAGAATAAATAGTTTTTCCCCTCAGATGTTGTTCGGTTATCAGTCTGTAGATTCAACCAATTTGGAAGCTCTTCGCTGGTCTGAAAATAACGAAACGTCGCAAGATGTCTGGTTTATTGCTGATCAGCAGACTGGCGGATTAGGTCAGCGCAATCGAGCGTGGAGTTCTCCTATTGGGGGCATTTACGCTTCGGTTTTATACAATCCACCGCCTATAATTTCAGATCTTTCCCTCCGTGGGTTGATTACTCTTGCCGCAGGAAATGCCGTTTATGAGCTAATCAATGAGATTTTGACAGAATACGGAGCTGATGTATATCCATTAAAAATCCACTGGCCCAACGACGTCTATTACAACAATCGCAAAATGTCCGGAATTCTGACCCAAAGCGGTCATAAAGGCAAACTCATCACCGGAATTGGAATCAACGCTAACGCTTCGATTTCCGTTGCAGACGCAACCATCGTTCCAATATCTTTGAAAGAAGTACTTCATAAAGCAGTAGACTTGAATATAATAGTCAATAGACTTCGAGAACAATGGACTGATCAGATTCAGCAAGTTGTTCAAGACGTTCAAAACGGTTTGAATAACTACGTCAGGCAAACAGAGCAAAAGCTTGCCTGGTTGGGGGAACTCGTTACGGTTTTTCAAACTGACGAATCTCAACAGCCATCCGTTTTCGGCGCCCTGACAGGATTAACCTCCCAGGGCGCTCTGAAAATTCAAACCGAGACCGGCGAACGCATTTTCGTCTCTGGTTCGGTTCGCAAACAATAAACATTTTAGATAATAATATACCATGACGCAATTCCTGACAGCTATCGGCATATTCCTTTTTTTCTTTTTGGCAATTGGACTTGTCCAACTGCTGGGATACAGAAACATGATGTGTTCCTGCAAGGCGCGTCGATACGTTCAAATGCGTCAGCATGGTATTAAAGATGTAAAAAAGGCTCAGGATGCCCCTGAACTGATTACATCAATAGAAACGCTTCAGTCTGAAAATAAATCTCATCAACCAGAATCCAAGGAACTACAACAATGAAAATCGCCGTTTTGAGCGACACCCACGGAAATGTCCGTCCGGTTTCAACCGCTTTAGATATAATCGAACGAAAAGGCATCAAAACGATTTTACATTGTGGGGATGTCGGTGGAGAAGCTATCGTCCAGGTTCTCGCGCCCTTTGACGCTCATATCGTTGGCGGCAATACTGATGAATGGATTTCTCTTGAGAAAGCGGTTAAAACTGCCAATTTAGACTGGCAAGGCGCATTCGGTTCGTTAGAAATAGAATCTGTTAAAATAGGTTTTACGCATGGGCATCTGACTCAACGGTTTATTGATGAAGTCCAAAGTGGCTCCTGGAACCTAATTTGTTATGGACACTCTCATCAAGAGAACTACGTCATTGAGTCTAACGGAACATTGCTACTCAATCCTGGGGCGTTTTATCGCGTGCCTACGCCGGGATTTGCAATCGTTACCATCGACGATGCCAAAATCACGGTTGAGCATATTCATATATAAAACCTATCTATACAAATAGACATTATTTTATTTCCTACTTAATTACAACTAAAATACTTGACAATTTTTTCCAGCCATCTTGTAATTTCTGATAAAGGATATATAATAATCGTATAAAGAATCAGACGGTTTTTATCTGCCTGCAGAATATTTAGCGGAGGCTAATGTGTCATCACTGTACGTTATTGAAGGTCCTAACGTTGGTCGTCGTTATGAACTCACGCCAAATCGAACTTATACTATTG
>JAZQDP010000122.1:0-12612 GCA_045546875.1 Thermoguttaceae bacterium
AGTAATGGGTTCAGCTAACCAGTACTAACGGACGAAAACTTGATCGTATGTATTAAACGCTCTTTAGAGAGTCTATCTACCTGACAAAATATATTGTTGAAAGTTCTTAACTGGACTTTCAACAAATTGCGGCGGGCAATTGAAAAGGGCACACCTGATCCCATCCCGACCTCAGTAGTTAAGCTTTTCGAGCCGAAGGTAGTCCTGCAAGTGCGAGAGTAGGCGCTGCCGCTTTATTTACGCCCTTTGAGATGAAAATCTCAAAGGGCTTTTTTTTATTCAATTAGCAATTAGCAATTTTCAATTAGCAATTGTCGCAAAGCGACCAACGGGAGCGGTTATAATACGTCTCGCGCGGCAGCGCGGACTGGGAGCGGCGCCTCGCCGCCAATGTTTTTTTTAACACGAAAAACACGAAAAGAACGAAACAGGCGAAAAACGAATTACTAACCTTTCGTCTTTTTCGCTTATTTTATGTATTTCGTGTTTAAAAATCTCACGCGAAGATGCGGAGACGCAGAAGAGGTTCGCGAAGTTTTAAAGATTTCTTTGCGTTATTTGCGGCTAAAAATATCGGCGGACGACTCGCCCGGGTTCTCACTGTTTAGGCGCAAACGGGTCAGAATCGTTGTCTGACGAATGGGATTCTGAATTGTCATCGTCCATTCGTGAAATTTTTCGAGCGTTTTCGATTGGATCGTCAATTCGCGGATCCGGTCCGAACGGATTGTCTCCCGGAGTTCCTTTTTTTATCAAGTAGTAAAAGAAATAGAAATATATAATAATTACACTCAGAATACCAAATGCTTCAGCTGCTCTATCTTGATCAATATTTACATTTCCCAAAAATGAAACAATATGTGAAGTTAGTACTCCAATTATTGCCAATACAAAAATTAGAACCCATATCTGAATAAAAAAATCATATATCGAAATGCCTGTATCATTAAAACGTCGAGCAATAACTGTCACAAATGGAGTGGCAAGAAATATGTAAATGGCAGGATAAACAATCAACGTCAAAGCATTAATGCCAGGATGCATTTGCAAGTATTGATCTACAGCAGCTTGACCTATTGAATGATAAACTCCCAACCATGCGAGGTTCCATAAAGCAATTAAAATGACGCTGTATAGAATAAAGTAGAACAACTCTTTTCGTCTCGCGCGACCTTTGCAGTTGGCGTAATTGTAAAGGCACTTTAAAAAGTATTTCATTATAACTCTCTCTGAATATTTTGTGAAAGGGATATGAACAATATAGACAGCTTTTCGACATTTGTTAAACATCCTTTATCTTTTTGGCGCGAACGGGTCAGAACCTTTCTTTGTCGACGAATCCTGTTCTGAATTGTCAATATCTATTCCGTTTATCCGATGGACGTTTTCGATTGGATCGTCTATTCTCGGATCCGGTCCGTGTTCATTATCTCCTTCTGTTCCTTTTATGAAAAGACAACGAGAATAAACAATAGCAGTAATTATAAATGGAAGCGCTAAGCTAAGACAACATGCGCTTGCTTGAACAATTGCAAGATCATAGAACCAAGCCATGCAAAACATATAAATAAGTAAAAGAATCACCGTCCAGGATATCGACAAATTGTATGATTGATTTTTGTAGTCTTCAAGCTTGATGCCGGTATCATGAAAACGTCTGCTTGCAACCGAAAAAAATGGAATTCCAAGGAGCAGATAAAGAAAACTGTAGCCAAACAGCACGATTATCATACCTCCGCCGCCATTCATTTCCAAGAACTGCATAAATCTGTCATGCCCTACGGAAAAATAGCCGCCTAGCCAAATAAGAGTCCACAAAACAAGTATAATTGAGGCGTATAGTACAAAGAACCAAAATTCTTTTCGTCTGGCGCGCCCTTTGCAGTTGGCGAAATTACAAAGGCATTTTAGAAAGTATTTCATTGAATATTCCTTTTAAATAGTACGGTGAACTTATCTAATATTGTTATATCGTCAATTTCTAATCGTCACAATCGAAATCGTCCCAGTCATCAAAATCACAATCGAAATCTGGAGAGTCTAAATCGTCAAGAGCTTCCTCATTTCCTTGATATGCCGCTTTACGGAGCCAGTATGCAGCATCCCTTAAATCTTTGGAAACGCCTTCGCCATTTTTATAGCAAATTCCAAGTTTATATTGGGCCTGAACATCTCCTTGTTCAGCGGCTTTACGAAACCACGTAACCGCTTCTTCCTTGTTTCTGGCAATACCTTCGCCGTTCTGATAACAAACACCAAGCATATATTGAGCTTGTGAATCCCATTGTTCAGCGGCTTTACGGAACCAAATAACAGCATCTTTCAAGTTCTGGGAAACTCCATAACCATTATAATAACAAATAGCAAGCATATATTCGGCATGAGCGTTTCCTTGTTCAGCCGCTTTAGAGAACCATTTTACAGCCTTTTCCAAGTCTTGAGGAATGCCATAACCATTATAATAACAACTACCTAGCACAGATTGAGCCTCAACGCATCCTTGTTTAGCCGCTTTACGGAACCATTTTATTGCTTCTTCCAGGTTTTTAGAAACGCCATAACCGTAATAATAACAAACGCCAAGATTGTTTTGCGACGTAATATCTCCTTGTTCTGCCGCCTTACGGAACCTTGTTACCCCATTTGTCATTTCAATTGGATCATATATTCGAGGGTCAGAACCAAATCGATTGTTCCCTTCATTTCCCTTTTTAAGAAGAAAATATAAAAATATAACCCCAAAAAGGATTGTAACAATACCCTCATATTCAATATCAATACTCAACGAGTCTTTTAAATATTCTTCCCAAACTATAATTGCAAAATATAAGCATAATATCGGAGTAATAACGGTTAAAAAAGAACAACCGATATCATGAATACGTCGGGACATAACAGTCATAAATGGGGGAATAAGAAACAGATAAATAAAAAAGTAACCAAAGATGTAATTATCCAACGTCTGCGGATCTGCGGAAACTTTATCGAAATAATAATCAATAACACTCCATGAGAAATTCCATAGAACAATTAAAATGAAACTGTACAGTACAAAGTACCAAAACTCTTTTCTTCTGGCGCGCCCCTTATTATTGGCGTAGTTGTAAATACACTTTAGAAAGTATTTCATTGAAAACTCCTTATTATATTTTTAGGCGGACGGGACGCCCCAAAATCGGACTCAACGGAGGTTGTTAGTAACATTACGGACAAGGCGGCGTCCAGACGCCGTTACATGTTTGTGTCGTCGTCTTCGGTATTGTGGATATCAAAGACGCGGTTCATAGCGCGACCGAGTTCTGCGGCGTGTTCTTTATCGTGGGCGAAAACGCGACAGATTCGAAACGATTGCGGCATTTGGCGGTAGAGATCTTCTGTATCCAGCTGACGAATTTTCTTTGTAGCTGAGTCAAATACAAAATTCTGCTGGCGCGACGGCTCCAGAGCGTCTGGACGACAAATGTGCCGTGGAGAATCAAATCGCAGCTTTAATCCTTGTAGTTCTTCCGGCAATTCTTTCATAAACCGAAGTTTGAGTATTTCCTCATCGCTGGCGATATTCATTTTTTCTTCCCCGTCCTGAAACGCGACGGAATGAGAGCAAATCAGCTGCCATTCCAGTTGACGCGAACTCATGCGACTCCAATGATCGTACTGACGGCGCAGAAATTCGTTGTCGCTTTTGCGCCATGAGTCCACCATCGACATAATCGAGAATTCGGTAAAATGCAGGTATTCATCGAGATTTTCAGCCGGGTTGCCGGGGAAAAGATACTGTTTGCATTCGTCGAAAAAGTCGCTCAATTCGAGGTCGATAGCGCGAACCGTCCGATGGAAATAGACCGTCTTAAACAGCTCGGCGCGGGCGTTAATAAACTGAACGACAGCCGACATCCCTTTTTCGTTTATTGTCAGCCCCTTTTCGGAAAAGAACGTGTAGTACAGAAGTCTGTCCAGGTCGATGCTTTTCTGATTCAAGCCTGACATGAACGCGTCACGCAGGACAAAGTCCATGTTGTCGACCGTGTACAGACCGCAAAACAGACTTCTCAAAAATACCAGCCATTTCGGACGTTTTTTTTCTTCGTTGTCAGCAGGACGTTTAATCAAATACGCCACGTATTCCGGATCGAGCTGTTCGCCTGGCTCAAGGGAATGCGTCGGCGTTCGGCGAATGCCCCGAATCGCGTCCGCCAACTGCGTCTGGATAATAATCCCGCCGAGAACTTCGTGATTGAGCTTCTTTCCCTCGAATTGATAATCGTTCAAAAAATGTCGGTCGAAAAAATGCCCAAACGGACCGTGTCCGACGTCGTGAAGCAGTCCGGCAACGCGCGCCAAGGCTTCAATATAGCCAATGCTCGGAACCGGCTCTGAATCGGACAACCCCAGCTTGTCAATCGCTTCAACCAGGGAATCGTACAGGGAATTGACCGTCCGCGACGCCAGGTGCATCGCGCCCAGGACGTGCTGAAATCGCGTGTGTTCCGCCGTCGGGAAAACCCACCACGCGGTTTGAAGCTGATGGATTTGACGCAGACGCTGAACCCACGGGTTGTCGATGAGCATGCGCTCAGACGTTTCGCCCGGCGCAAGGTTGTCGGAAGATGTAAAAGGAATGTACCCGTGAACGGCGTCGTAAGTCAGGTTTATATTGTCAACGTTCATCTTGATTGATTATATGTACATTTGAACAGCTATCGGCTGTTACTCTTCTTTTTTAAGGGTAAATACCTGGTCAAAGGGGGTTCCGCCCATTAACTTGGCAATAGGTTGAGTGGTTTCGAAATTTTCCAGCATGACGCGAATGACAGCGGCAATCGGCGCGGCGAGGAACATTCCAACCGGTCCCCAAAGCAAGCCCCAAATAGCCAGCGAAAGCAGAATCGTAACCGGGTGCAGTTTGAGTCCTTCGCCTTGAATTTTCGGTTCAATCAGGTTCCCCATCAAGTTTTGCAGGACGCCTAAAAGAACAAGAATCCACAGGATTTTCCACGAGGGACCGAATTGAGCCAAAACGAGCGGGATGGGCAGCAGCGTTGCCAGGATAGACCCGATCGATGGAATGTAGTTCAAAATAAACGTAACGATTCCAATCATTTCTGCCATTGGGCAGTCTAACCATTTCAAAATCAGCCACGCGCCCAAGCCGGTAATTGCGGAAACAATCGTTTTGATGAAAATGTACTTTCGGGTCGCTTTTTCGATTTGCGCCAAAAAGCCTTTGCTGGCGGCGTGCGGGTCTTTTCCCAGCAGAATAAAGATAAGGAAAATCGTTAGGAACAGCACCGTCTGCAAGACAGATTGAAAGATTATCATCGAAGACGTTGCCAGGTTTCTCATCGATTCTTGCGCGTTCAGTTTTAACGTGTCTAAATCGACGTTAAAGCCCCACGGTTTAGTCCATTCGTTGAGCCATTGCGTCATTTGGTCGATAGACGTGAGCAGCTGTTCGCCGTATTGATGAACACCTGTTATGACAGATTTGACTGAAATGAACAGTAATAAGAGCAGGGTTGCCACGACGCTTAACACGACCAGCAGCGAAGCAAGGAAACCGACCCAGAACGGCAATTTTAAGTGAACGACAAGCCACGTTTGAACGGGCGACGCGAGAATTGAAATAAACATTGCCAGCACGAACGGTATTAAAACCGATTTCGCATAGACAAAGATCGCTCCTACGGCTAAGAGCGCAATGAGGAGGACGCCGAGGGTGATTAAATGAAGCTGTTCTCCCTGAATGCGGCTAAACGCGGAGGCGAGAAACACTTTGCTCGAAGTTCTGCTTGTAACGTTATTGTCTGTTTGATTTGCGTTGTTGGCAAGCGAACTTTGTTCTGTGTCAGGATTGACGTTAGCGGCTTGCGACGATGGAGTTCTTTTTTTATGGCTCATGAATGTTATCTCCTTGCCAATAATCCGGCAACGGGGCGACGATTTCAATTCGTTCGTCCCTCATTGGATGATTAAAACTTAAATAGCGCGCATGCAGAGCAATCGCCCGAGCGCGTGGGTCTTCCAGTTCCGGTCCAAATGGAACGGAAGAACCGTACAACGCATCGCCCCAAACGGCATGACCGCGGGTTGACGCCTGAATACGTATCTGATGAAATCGCCCTGTTTCCAGTTCGATTTCGAGCTTTGTTCCGATGACGACGCCCAGCGGGGTGGACATCTCAACGCCGCCCATATTCGTATAATTGAGCAGCGCCCAGCGAGCGTCTTTTTTATCTGGAGGGCATACTTCTCCGACAGGGGAATCGGGAATCTTTCGGATAAAGTCTTCCCATTGCCCGGACGGTTTGTCAAACTCCCCTTCGACAATAGCCCAGTATTTTTTGTTTATCATTCGCCCTTCAAATTGCTGGGACAACCGTTGCGCGGCGCGAACGTGCCTGGCAAACACAAGCGCGCCGGACGTCGGGCGATCCAATCGGTGAGGAACGCCCAGGTACTGGTTGGGACCTTTGCCGTCCCGGAGTTCAAAATAATGCTTGACACGGCTGACCAGGTTGTCTATTCCAATTGGCGCCTGCACCTGAACGCCTGCCGGTTTGTTGACCACAAACACAGGACCGTCCTCATAAAGAATCTCAAAACCGGGATTCTCTAATGTAAAAACGGAATAATCAAACAGGGGATTCATAGGCAATAGGCAATAGGCAGTAGGAGTCTCGTTTAGTCAAATCGAATGTAGTCAGCCGCTTTTTGCAGCGTTTTTGTCAGTTTGCCAACCTGATCCAGAGCTGTAACTCTGCCGCCAGACTTTCTGACGTCTAAAATTCTCGCCACGGTCGTCGGACCCAGCCCGGGAATTTTTAACAGGTCAACTTTTGACGCTTTGTTTATATTGAGCGGGAAAAACTCTGGATGGAGGTTTGCCCAAAGGGTTTTCGGATCAACGTTGGCGTCGAGGTTTGACAAGTTGTCAAAGGCGATGTCGTTTTCCGTAAAGCCGTATTTTCTGAGGAGAAAATCGACTTGATACAACCGATGTTCCCGCAGCGCTCTTCCTCGCGCGGCTTCCATAGCGTCCAAATCCAACAGGGGAATCTCTTCTGGCTGCCAGGCGCTAAAATAAATCCGATGAAGGTTGAGCCGTTCGTATCCAGCCGCCATGTACTTGACAATCTCTTTGTCCGTTTCGTCAGCCGCGCCGACGATAAACTGCGTCGTTTGTTTGACTCTCCGATTTGGGGGCAGTTCCCGAATCATATTGGAGATGGTTTTCATCGGATTGATGATGTCTCGCATATAATTCTTTGACTGGCTTAACTGCGAAAACCGCTTTTCTCCGGGGGCTTCTATGTTGAGCGACACGGCAGAGGAAACGCGGATTGCGTCTGCAATTGCTGCTTCGGACGCGCCGGGCATGATCTTCAAATGAACGTAGCCGCGAAACCCCATCCGTCGGACAATGTGCACCGTATCGAGCAGATGTTCCATCGTGCAGTCTGGCGACCTGAACAGCCCGGACGACAAAAACAATCCACCGACTTTTCCCGCTCGCCAATAGTCCATAAACGTTCTGGCTGTTTCCCACGGCATGAGCGTTGTTCGAACCGGATCCTGATCTCGACGCAACGGACAGTATGCGCAGTCGTTGGCGCAATGGCTTGACATGAGCGTTCTAAACAGATACGTTCTGCGTCCGTCCGCCATTGTCGTTGGATAAATCCAGGAGCCGTTGCTGCTTAGGCGCCGATGATCCGTCTTGTTTGACGCGCAAGCGCACGCCAAATCGTACTTCGCATCGTCTGCAAGCATTTGCAATTTCCGTTGCGTATTGGGAGCAATATGAATTGAAGGCATACTTTTATCCATGTCGACACAAACTACAGGCGACTCCGTTCGCCTATATTATATATAGTGTATTATAGCGCCAATTTTAACATATTGCAAGAGAGGGGAGCAGGATTGAATTCGGAATACGGAATGTGTAATTCGGAATTGGCGCGGGGCGTTCATTTAACTCTTGACAATGGCGCATTTTTTATTACAATAGATATTAGAAATCCACTTATATTAGCAATGTTTTTGACAATTAATCGTTTTAGTATTTTGTATTACAGGGATTAACCTCTTTCCGATTGGTAGTTCAAATACATGATAGAAAGACCCAAACTGACGAATGACGTCGTGTTCAGCTTTTTGATGTCAAGCTCCGATTCTGAACCGGCGCTGCAATCGTTTATTAACGCGACTTTGGCTGATTCCGGGCGTCCGCTGACGAAATCCGTTTCAATACTTCACCCGTTTTCTCAAAAGACGTTTCAAACAGATAAATTGTGCGTTTTTGACGTGAAAGCGCAGGACGTTGAAGGACGGTATTTCGATATCGAGATGCAGACTACGAACAAAAAGGGGTTTAATAATCGTATATTATTTTACTGGAGCAGATTATACAGTAAGCAGCTTTTAGAAGGGGATAAATACGCCCTTTTGAATCCGGCTATTTCGATTGTCGTTGCCAGGTTTATGATGTTTCCCCAACTGGAAGGCATGCACAATGTTTTTACTCTGGCTTCGGAATCGAATCCTAAAGTGATATTTTCGGATCAGTTGCAAATTCATTCTATCGAATTGCCGAAAGCCGATTTTACCCAGCCGAGTTCAATTCAAACGCTGTTGTCTCAATGGGTGGATTTTTTTAGAAATGGACATGAAAAAACGGAGGCTGAAATGAACAATTTACTTGCAGATGAAGGACTGGCGCTGGCGATTAAGAAATATCGCGCTTTATGTCAAGACCCGACGCTGAGCGAATTAGCGATGATGCAGGAGAAAGCCGAACGCGACCGCATTGCAGAACTGGATTACGCCCTCGAGGAAGGTCTTGCTAAAGGCGTGGAAAAAGGATTAAAGAATTCAATCGTCCGGCGATATTCAAAGCAGTTTCCCGGCTCTGACGCGTCTAAAATTCAGAATATCCTTGAATCAATAACTGATGAAGACAGCTTGAATGACATTTTAGACAAAATTATCGATAGTGAGACGGAAGCCGAGTTTTTAGCAAAAGTTCAGCAGGCGCGATAATTAAGGGAACTTCTAATAATTCAATTTAGAAATCCCTTTCATTTTACAGCATTTCGATTCGTTGTCCGTCCCTTTGCTTTCGTTGACGCACACTTGTCGAAAAAACTAAAAATACAAACATTATACAGAATTTAATTATTTCCTTCCTATGAAAAAACGTATTCTCGTAACTGGCGGAGCAGGCTTTTTGGGGTCGCATTTATGCGAACGGCTGTGCCATCAAGGGCATGACGTAATTTGCCTCGACAACTTTTTTACATCCCAAAAATCCAACGTAGAGCATTTATTGCCGCTCAAGAATTTTGAGCTTATTCGACACGACGTAACGATGCCGATTTATCTGGAGGTTGACGAGATTTACAATCTTGCCTGTCCAGCGGCGCCGGGACATTATCAGTACAACCCCATCAAGACGATGAAAACGTCTGTCATGGGGGCGATTAACATGCTCGGCATGGCAAAACGCTGTCACGCGAAAATTCTCCAGGCGTCCACGTCAGAAGTTTACGGCGATCCGGAAGTTCACCCGCAGGTGGAGACGTATCGCGGGTGCGTCAATACGCTTGGCATTCGCGCCTGTTATGACGAGGGCAAACGCGCGGCGGAAACCCTGTTTATGGACTATCATCGGTCGAACAACGTCAATATTCGCATCGTACGCATTTTTAACACGTACGGACCGAGAATGCACCCCTTTGACGGTCGCGTTATTTCCAACTTTATCCGTCAAGCCCTTTGGGAAGATAAAATCACGATTTTTGGCGACGGCTCTCAAACGCGTTCGTTTTGTTATCGAGACGATTTAATTGAGGCGATGATTCGCATGATGAACGGTCCCGACGAGTTTGTCGGTCCGGTCAATATCGGCAACCCGGGAGAATTCACCATCAAACAGCTTGCCGAACTGACCCTCAAGCTGACCGGTTCCAAAGCAAAGTTAGAGTATCACCCCTTGCCGCAAGACGACCCATTGCAGCGTCGTCCCGACATTTCGCTGGCGAAAAAATGGCTTCACTGGGAACCAACCGTTCCCCTGGAGGAAGGGCTTCAAAAAACTATCGACTGGTTTAAATCCATCCAGCTGACAGATTATCGACCCCCAACGCCAAGATACTAAAACCGATTTTATACTTTTTCACTTGAAATTTCCCGAAAAAGAGTCAATAGTCAATAGACAGTAGGCAATAGTGAATACGATTCAAAACGTTTACTTTGCGAACTTTGCGTGAGGCTTAACTTCGGAAAAACTCAAGTCGTTTCAGTATAATTTGTTGTTTTCATTTCCCCTTTTTACCCTGTAATAAATATCATGTCAGAAACTGTAAACACTGAAACGTATCAGCCCCAATCGTCTGGCGGCGGATGTGGCAAAGTCCTGTTGTGGCTTTTCATCATTGCTCTTATCCTGAGCTGCTTATGCTGTGCAGGACTCTTTGGTCTCGGGTACCACGTGGCCGCGGCGTTTAAGAACGGTCTTGTGATGGACCCTGCCGTTGCTCAAACGAAAGCTGTCGAGGCTTTTGGCGAACTGAATTTGCCGGAAGTTATTAAACCGCGCGCGTTCTTTAACCTGAAGATGTTTGGTCAAGACTTAGGTTTTGCCAGTTTGTATAGCTGGAAAACAGAAACTGCTGCAGAGGCTCCTGCTGAGGAATCAGAATCCCCCAAAGAGGACAACGATTTGGACGACGTCAAAGATTTTGTTGCGTTCTACTCACTTGCAGACGCGTTAAAGAGTCATGAAACTGAAATTGTTCATGGCATTTCTCAGGCTCTTTCCGATCAGAAAAAGGCTAAGAACTACACCATTAAAAAGACAGAAAACGTAACCGTAACGATTAATGGCAAGCCGAATGAATTTACGATTTCTTTGCTGGAAAATGACGACAAAGACATCTATACAATGGCTTCCGGCGCCTTTGGCTCGAAGACGGGAAATCAGTGCGGCGTTGTGATTTATCGTTCCGGCGAAGTTCAAACGGAAGAGTTTGTCAACGTTTTGCAAAATCTCCAGTAAACGTTTGGAATTAAACTCCAGTAAAAATGGCTCATCTGGTAAAAGACGCTAAATTACCGGATGAGCCTTTTTTTGTTGGGACTTTCCGCTTGCACTTGACCACTACTACCTACTGCCTGCTAATATGCCCCATCTTGTCGGATGAATATCTTTTAATTCCGCATTCATCATTCCGAATAGTCTGCTACGCTCCTCTCAGGGTTATGAAACGCATTGGCGTAACGCTTGCGTAATTCCGCATTCCGCATTCCGAATTCCGCATTAAAAAACTGCTCTTGTTTTTTTTGCGTTTTTTTGCTAAATAAAATAAAAATTTCAACGGAACGGTTAATAGAGATGGATCGTTTAACCGGTTCTGTTATTCAGCATATACTTTCCCACCCCCATAAAAATGAATCGTCGCACTGCCTTTGGAGCTATTGTCGCCTTTGTTCTCTCGTTATTTTCCGGTTGCAAGAGCATGTCTTCGCAGTCAGACGACGAATCTGTCAGTGCAAAATCAGATAGCGGGCTGTTCTCTAAAATGCGATCCAGCGAATCGGATACCGAAGCGATGGGGTTATCCAGCCGAAGCCGAGAAATTGAAAAGAATCTGGGCGTAAAATAAGGCTCATTCGGGTATTGCGCATCTGTTGTTGTGAGAAAGCTTTTAGCTTTTAGTTTCTAGCCTCTAGCTTATTTATCCAGTTTCTAACGTTAGCCATTAATACCAAGAACCTCGAACGCCCAAGCTAACAGCTAGCGGCTTCCCGGGTACGGACTTGCCGGGGGTGCGTTCAAAATTGGGGGGCAAGATATAGATGGGTTTGATGATGCGAAGCGTTAAAAAATCCAGCCCTGAAAGGGCGACATCTCTATAACCGGCAGGCGTAAGCCTCCGGGTGAACGAGTAAATCAATAAAAAGTCGATAAATACCCCTTTCCCACTCGCGGCGCCTTGAGGCGCTGCGAGTGGGAAAGGGACTGACTCGATTAAGAAAGATTTTTTGAGCGCATGTCCGTGGGCTTACGCCCCACGGTTACATTTGTGGCGCCCCTTTCGGGGCTAATGACAAACATATCTGATTGCTAATGCTCCGGACTTGTCATCTTGTCTATTTTCGCAACCCAAAATTGAGCGCACCCTGCGATAAAGCCGCAAGCGCTTTTTTGCATGCTTTCTTTTTCGTTTTCCATTGCAAGCAACGTGTAAATGTATTCAAAACGTCTTTTTAAAATATTTTCTCACATCCCCCTTTGACAACACTCCTCTTTTATTATAAGATTAATACAATATACAATTCCCTTTCCTTTTAACCCCAGCCGTTACCATGGATCAAAAAGAACTCCGCGCCAAGACCATTGCCAAACTCAAGGAACTGTTTCAGCTCGACCAGCCGGATCTGGACTTCGGGTTCTATCGCGTTATGCACGTTAAGGCGAAAGAGATTTCAGAGTTCATCGAACGCGATTTGCTGAAAACCATTCAAACGGCGTTCGACACCGTATCAGCGGAAAAAGCCAGCGGAGAACTGGAAAAGTCGGAGGCCAAGCGGTCTTAGGAAGACAATGACTAG
>JAZQDP010000123.1:0-6045 GCA_045546875.1 Thermoguttaceae bacterium
CTTGACGAAGGCTTTCCCAATCTCCATTTTCAAATTCTCGACTTGCAAAACAACGCAGTTCTGTACGAGAAAAGAGCGCCGCATTATATAATGTTCATTACCTGGTCGCCGGATTCTGCAACGCTGGCGTTCACAGACGAACTGGGTGTAACCATTTTGAATTGCAAACCGATTCTTTTTTATTCCTCTTCCAGCTTTATTTTTGACGAGAACAAGGAAGAGAATATCGCCGACTTTAGTTATAAGAGAGAGATTTTCCCAATACCTAAAGAGTATGCCAAAAAATTTCCAGGCGAGCATGTCTATAGAACGCTCAACCGGTTTACGGATAATTGCGTTATCAATTTATACGATAACAAGAGCGGATATGTAGCCTATTATGCCCAAAACAGTCCCGTGGCGCGACCAGGTTCTCGCGCTTTTGTACGCCCATGCTCAATTGAAGATATTAACGATAAAGATAACTTCTATGGCGAATTTGTATTATTAAAAGTTGGTATAAGATAAGACGGACGACGCAGGGTTAAATTATGTGCAATCGATATTTCTCCGGGGCTTACGCCCCCGGCTCGCCTAAGCGTAATTCCGTTCGCTCCGCTCGCTGCATTACCGCCTTTCAATCCTCTTGCCTACTGCCTCTTGCCTTACTTCGGTTAATCTCAATTTACTTATTCTGAATTAAACTATTCAACCAGAATTGTTGAATAATCGCTGTTTAGTCAGATTTATATTTTCTTTTTCTTTCAACCCCCCCTTCCCGGGTTGAAACAATTGTTTTTTTTGATATAATCAGTAAATAAATATCCGTTAGCGCTCAATTGGCGCTACAACTCAAGTTACCCCCAAAAACATTCAGGTAAAAGTTATGAAGGTATCCATTGGCAGCGATCATCGTGGAATTGAAACTCGGCATCAGGTTGCAAAAGTACTTGAGTCCTTAGGTCATACCGTTGACGATTGCGGAACCAACAGCAGTGGAAGCGTCGATTATCCGGACATTGCGGCAATCGTAGCGCGAAAAGTTAGTTCTGGCGACAGCGATCGAGGCATCCTGATTTGCGGCACCGGCATTGGCATGTCTTTGGCAGCCAATAAATTTCGAGGCGTTCGCGCCGCTGTTTGCCAAGATGAACTGTTTGCTGAAATCAGCCGGCGGCATAACGACTTAAATATCCTGTGCCTGTCAGGCGACACCATTAGTCAAAGCGCTTTGCCTCGCATTATTGACACCTGGATGAAAACGCCATTCGACGGCGGACGGCACCAAATCCGAATTAACAAAATATTCGCTTTGGAAGATGCGAATTTTAAGCCAAAAGAGTAGCGGTATAAACGTGTATAGCGTTCTCTTGGTCTGTATAAATTAACCTTAAAATTAACCTAAAGGGAAAATATTTCGATATGCTTAGAACTGATGAAATTCTGTCCACGATAGAAATGCTTCATGCCGAACATTTAGATGTTCGCGCGGTAACCCTGGCTTTGAACATAAACGATTGCGCGGCAACCAACCTCGATCTCGTTTGTGATAAGCTCTGCAACAAAATCGGAAAATATGCCGGTCGTCTTGTCGAAACGTGCGATCGAATCGGCGCGAAATACGGTATTCCGGTTATCAATAAGCGCGTTGCGCTGTCGGCGGTTTCTCAGATTCTTGCCGGACACGGTCGTTCAGCCGGTTTGCAGATAGCGAAAGCGTTGGATACAGCCGCTCAAGACTGCGGCATCGATTTCGTTGGCGGGTATTCAGCGTACGTTCAAAAGGGAATTACCGTTTCCGACCAGATAATTATCGATACGCTTCCAGAGGTTCTTTCCGAAACGAAGCAGGTTTGCGCGTCGGTAAACGTAGCGTCTCGCAAAGCCGGCATTAATATGAACGCTGTCAAGCAGATGGGAACGGTCGTCAAAAAGATAGCCGACGCGACGGCAAGCTCTCGCGGGTTTGGCGCGGCGAAGTTGGTGATTTTCTCAAACGTTCCAGAAGACTCTCCGTTTATGGCTGGCGCGGTAGCGGGTAACGGAGAAGGCGAGGCGGCAATTAACATCGGCGTTTCCGGTCCTGGCGTGGTTTCGTCTGCGTTAAAACGACGACTGGAACTGGAACCGAACGCAACGCTCAACGAACTGGCGGAAGAAATTAAAATCACGAGTTTTCGCGTTACTCGCTGCGGTGAACTGATTGGACGCGAAGTCGCGAAAGAACTCGGTATTGAGTTCGGCATCGTTGACCTTTCTCTCGCTCCAACCCCGATGATCGGCGACAGTATCGGCGAAATTCTCAAAGCGCTGGGAATTGAACGCATTGGCGCTCCCGGCTCGACGGCGGCGATTGCCATGCTTAACGACGCGGTGAAAAAAGGCGGACTGTTTGCCTCCAGTTCTGTCGGCGGTTTGTCCGGCGCGTTTATCCCGGTAAGCGAAGACTCCACTCTGGCAGACGCGGTTGGAAAAGGTCATTTGGTATTGGAAAAGCTCGAAGCCATGACAGCGGTTTGTTCCGTTGGTTTGGATATGGTTCTTATCCCCGGCGATACCGCTCCAGAAACCATTTCTGCCATCATTGCGGACGAAATGGCGATTGGCGTTATTAACAATAAAACGACTGCCGCGCGGCTCATTCCCGTTCCCGGCGCCGTTGCGGGAGACGTCATTGATTTTGGCGGGCTGTTCGGCAGCGCTCCGGTTTTAGACGTTCGCAACAACGAAGGGTCAAACGCCTTTATTAACCATGCCGGTCGAATCCCCGCTCCGCTGCAATCGTTAGGAAATTAAAATTTGGCGCGTCTGTGCGCGTCACAGACCTCTGTCCATTCCCGACTGCCTCAATATGGCGTTATCAGAACCGCGCCCCCTGTCGCTTATTCCCGGATTGAAGCCGCTGTCAATCGGAAACGTCTATATTGGATTTCCGGCAATTCAGGCGCCGCTAAGCGGGTACAGCGACAGACCGCAGCGGCACGTTACGCAAAATCTGTATCAGTCGGTAGGTTCTTTTCCGGAATACGAGTCCCTTCCTGCGGAATGGAGAACTTCAATTCTTGGCGCAGCGGCAACCGTTGCTGAGGTAATGCTTGACCAGTTTGTTTTGTCTGTTAAAAAGAGCGTTAAGGTCAATCAGCGCATGGGGCTGGAATCGTCTGACCATCCCTGCGGCGCTCAGATCATGGGGGCGTTCCCGGAAGATTTTCCTCCTGCCGCTTTAAGACTGGTAAAAAGCGGGTTTGACTGGATTGACTTGAATTTTGCCTGTCCGGTAAAAAAAGTTTTGGGTCGAAAGCGCGGCGGGTATCTGCTTTCTGAACCCGAGACTGCGTTGGAAATGATAACGCGCACTCGAGACGCGTTGCCGGACAACGTCCCGCTGACAATTAAACTCCGAAAAGGGTACGACGATACGCCGGAAAGCGAAGACAATTTCTACCGTCTTCTTGAAGGCGCAATTGCAATTGGCGTTGACGCGGTTGCTGTTCACGGTCGAACGGTGTTGCAGCGTTATACCGGCGTTGCCGACTGGTCGTTTCTCAAACGCGTTAAATCGGAATTCCCCAATCTTGTCCTGTTGGGTTGTGGAGATCTGTTTTCGGCTCAAACGTGCATTGACCGGATTCTCAGTTCCGGCGTTGACGGCGTGTGCATTGCTCGCGGAGCGATTGGCAACCCCTGGATTTTCCCGGCGTTTAACGCCTTGGCGATGGGATTTCCCCCGTTGCAAGAGCCGTCTCTAAAAGAACAGGGCGTATTTCTGGCAGAGCATTTTAACAGATGTGTCGATTTGTACGGCGAAAAAAGAACCTGTTCGATTATCCGAAAGTTTGGAATTAAGCACGCCTTGACGCACCCGAAAAAAGAAGAACTGGTTGTACGGTTTGCCACTGTCAAATCCCGAGCGAATTGGTTCGCGATTCTTAACGAGTTTTATGACGGCGAATATCCCGTTAACGCGTAATCGAGTTTTGCGTCAATTACGCGTTTTGAGTTACACATTCTGAATTAGCCGCGCCATTCGGTTTTGTCAACGTCCGACTTGAACGTGTCGGTAATGACTTCGATTTTGTCGTCTGCGCCTTCGGGACCAACGAATTTCATAATCTTGGACGGGCATTTGTTTGCCGCTTCCATCATGGCGTCTAAATGGTAAGAGTTGTAATTGATAACCGGCAACCCGTTGTCGAACTGGAAATCTTCGGCGTCGCGTCGAACGCAGCCGGAACAGCCGATGCACCCGGTTTTGCAAACCGCTTTGACTTCCGGACCGATGTCGTGGTTTGAACACGCAATAACCAGCATTTTTCCATTTTTAAATGGAACCATCGTGATAATATGACGCGGACAAGCGGCTTCGCAAGCGCGGCAGCCGCGGCATTTGTCGTAGTCTATGTGCGACATCCCGTTGACAATCGTAATCGCTCCGTACTTGCAGGCGCGCATGCAGTCTCCAAAACCAAGGCAGCCGTAGGAACAGCCCTGAACGCCGGAAACGAGGTTGGCGGCGGCGCACGTCTTTTCTCCAACGTAGTTTTGAATCTGAAGTTTTGTGTCGCAGTCTCCAGAACAATGTACAACGGCTCGTTGAGGAACGACGTCTCCGGCTTCAACGCCCATAATTTCCGCGATTTTTGCAACTTGAGCGGCTCCGCATTGAGTGCATTGCGTTGCTGAACCGTTCCCTTGAGCAAGATTTTTTGCCAGGTCGGCACAGCCGGCGAAACCGCACGCGCCGCAGTTCGCGCCCGGAAGAATCGAGAGAATTTTTTCCTCTTTCGGGTCAACTTCCACCGCAAAGGCGACGTTTGCCCAACCTAAAATCCAGCTCAAAACGATTGCCAGCGCTAACAGAACGATGACGGAAATGATAATTACGTATACGGTAGTCATTTGAAAAACCTGATAGTATAAATTATGATTGAATGCCTTTTCAAGGAGTCAATTTATTATTCTAACGATTATAACCCCATCAATTTGGAAAGACCGCTATTGACGCCGGAAAAGCCCATAAACGCCATCGCTAAAATGCAGGCGGTAAGCAACGCTATGCCAACGCCCCGGAACGGTTTGGGAATGTCGGCAAGCTCCAATTCTTCTCGAATGCCTGCCATAATGGTAATCGCGATGGTAAACCCTAAACCGCCGCCGACGGAATAGATCATCGCTTCTGAAAGCGACCACAGATTTGATGGATCTTGCAATCGTTTCATGATTTCCAAACAGGCAAACAGAATGGCGCAGTTGGTGGTAATCAACGGCAGAAAGACGCCAAACGCTTTGTACAGGGGCGGGAAGAACTTCTTGACGTACATTTCGACAAATTGAACCGACGCGGCAATGACGAAGATGTAAACCAAATAGCTCAAAATCGACAGGTTGGGAGCTACGTCTTTAACGCCAAAGGCGTTGAAAAGCCAAACGGCGCCCGGCGCTTCAGGACGTAAAATATAATACGTAAACGTCCAGGACAGGAAGCCGGCAATCGTCATGACGAACGTTACCGCCAACCCCATTCCAAAAGCGGACGAAAGCTTTTTCGATACGCCCAAAAAGGGGCATATTCCGACAAAGTTAATAAGTACAAAGTTGTTGATTACCGCAGCGGTAAGGAACAACAACAGCATCGAAAGGAACGTTTCCATAATAATCTATATATTTAGTTGCAAGTTGCGAAAAAGCTGTCGTTATTGTTGATTTCCCTGTTTTTTGGCGCCGATCCAATTGAACAGAGCCATTAAACAGCCGAGAGTTAGAAACGCTCCTGGAGGCAGAATCATGATGCCGCAGTTGACCCAAAATTCGCCGGATAAAACCTGATATCCCATCAGCGTTCCGGAACCGAGCAGTTCACGAACGATGGCAATTGAACTCAATCCCAGCAGGAACCCTAAACCTTGACCGAACCCGTCGGCAATGGCAGGAGCAAGAGACTGTTTGGACGCGCAAACCTCGCACCGGGAAATGATAATGCAGTTGACAATAATCAACGGAATGTACGGACCGAGCTGAGCGCTCATTTCCGGCATAAACGCCTGGAGAAAGTAGTCTGCAATAGTA
>JAZQDP010000124.1:0-1624 GCA_045546875.1 Thermoguttaceae bacterium
CGTACAGAACGCGGATAGCGTCTGAATACTTGAACGTGAGCAGGTTTTGAGTGAACTCTTGAGCAACAGTCGACAGGCGGCTGAGCAGCCAGCGGTCTTCCAGCGTCAGCGACGATTCCTCAACCAAGCCCGGCGTGTATCCTTCCATGTTCATCTGGACGAATCGGCAGGCGTTCCAGAGCTTGTTGCTGAAGTTGCGACCCATCTCAAAGCGTTCCGAAATCACGGCGCCGCGTTTGAGAGCCAGGTCTTCTTCTGACTTCGCCCATTGCGTACGGAAATATTCCTTGCATTTGGGGCATTTGACGCGCGGACGAACGCGGTTTTCCCGCGTCTGCTCGACTCTCGCGCCGCAGTACGGGCACTCGAAGTCAACCGGCAAGCGGACGTCCTGATTTTCCGTCGTCAGCCACGCCATGCCGAATCGCAGCGCGTCGGCGCCGAACTTGTCGACAACGTCCAGCGGGTCTACGCCGTTGCCTTTACTCTTGGACATCGTGTCGCCGAACTTGTCGAGAATTTTCGGGTGAATAAACACGTCGTGGAACGGGACTGTATTGCAGTTCTGCAGGCTGGTCAAGACCATTCGCGCCACCCACAGCGTGATAATGTCACGCGATGTAATGAGCAGGTCGGTCGGATAGAACTTCGCCAGTTCCGGCGTCGCGTCCGGCCAGCCCATTGTGGAATGAGGCCACAACGCAGACGAGAACCACGTGTCCAAAACGTCCTGATCCTGAACGAGCGTATGCCCCGGGACGGCGTTGGCTTCGAGCGTCCCTTCCTGAACGCAAATCCACCACTGGTTGTTGGCGTCGTCGTGCTTCCAGATAACGTCGGTTCGACCGGCAAACGCAGCTTTGAGCTCTTCCTCCGGGCAGTCCTCGCAGTACCAGATCGGGATTTGGTGTCCCCACCACAGCTGACGCCCGATGGGCCAGTCCCGCTTTTCGCTCAGCCAGTCCAGATAACCCTTGGCGTAACGTTCCGGGTGAATCTTGACCCGCCCGTCGATTACGGCGTCCATGGCGGACTGCGACAGCTGATCCATGCGGACAAACCACTGATCCGACAGGAACGGTTCAATCGGCGTCTTGGAGCGGTCGGACATGGGCAGTTCAATCTCGCGGTCTTCCACCTTGAGCAGAACGCCCGTCTGTTCCAGTTCCGCCACGACGTTCTCTCTCGCCTGATAAATCGTCTGCCCTTCGTACTTGCCGGCGTTGGCGTTGAGGGAGCCGTCTTTATTGAGAATGTTAATCATGGGCAGCTTGCAGCGGCGCCCGACTTCGTAGTCGTTGGGGTCGTGCGCCGGGGTGATTTTCACCGCGCCGGTGCCCAGTTCGGGCTTTGCCCAGATGTCGGCGACGAGCGGGATTTCCCGATTTTGAATCGGCAGCATAACCATTCTGCCGTCTTTCGCCATTTGAGCCAAGGTCGTCAGCAGAGGCAGCAGTTCCACCCGACGTTTCGCCAGGTCTGCCAGCTTCGCTTCAATTTCCGGCTTTTCCTTTTCCGGGGCTTCCGCAAGGTCTTTTGTCCATTGAGCTTCCAACGCATCGTAGATTTTCGCCGGGTTGGGATGGACTGCAACGGCAGTGTCGCCGAGCATGGTTTCCGGACG
>JAZQDP010000125.1:0-9840 GCA_045546875.1 Thermoguttaceae bacterium
TAAGCTGCTAGCTATTAGCTACTAGCCATTAGCTTGTGCATTTGTAGTTCTCAGCGTTAATATTTAAAGCCTGAAACTAAAATAATCAAGCTAGGAGCTAGAAGCTAAAAGCTTAATCTTCCTATTCCCTATTCCCTTAACCGCTACTTCTTTTCCACCCGAATCAGGTTCGCGGACAGGGCCGGCAGAACAACCTTGATCGTATTGCCGTCAACGGTCGCGTTGTTGGGTTTCGGGGCGATTCTGTCCGCCGCGCCCAGATCGTTGCGTTTGGTCAGTTTCGCGTTGATGGGTTCGCCTTGAGCCAGTTCCGGGGTAACGACGGTTGCCGTTGCGGAACCAATCTTGAAATTCGCAATCGTCAGCTTGAGCGTTACGTCTTCCTCTTTGTTATTGACCGCTTTGAAGACAACCGTTTTGCCCGTGTCGGAAGCGGTCGCAACGGCGTTGATAATCGGCATAGCGCCGATCAGGTCGGGAGATTCAGACGTCCATTCAACGCGGTTGGGCAGGAAGTTGTCATGCCACAGCTTCATGACGACGTAGTTCGGAGCGGGGAACCATCCCGCCTGATCAAAGTTGACAAAGGCGTTGTCCCATCCGGTTGCCGATTTGTGACGCAGGAACAGAGCCGGGGCGGCAATTTCCAGCGTATCGCTGACGTTTTCAAAGCAGTTGAGAATTCCGCCGGCGTGCAAGCCCGTGCGCCAGTCCGTCGACTGCGCGTTCCATTCAGAATCAAACATCCGAATGGCGGGATTGGGGCATTGAGCAATCATTTCGCGGCGGGACTCAAAGAACTTCTGGTTCTCGTACGGATTTCTCATGTATCCGTTGGGATTGTCGTAACGGTGCGTAGACAGGAAGTCAATGTACTTGCCCGCGCCGTTGAGAATGGCTCTGTCCCAATCATCGCGCGGTCCCGCCCACGATCCGCAGGCGATAATTTTGATGTTCGGGTCAACCGCCTTCATTCTCGGAACGACTTCTTTAATCATCTTGACGTACGTATCCGACGGCGTTGAATGCCAGTGGACTTCATTGTCCAGTTCAAAGTACTTGATTCCGTAGGGTTCCGGATGCCCGTTTTTAGCGCGAACCGCTCCCCATTTCGAGGTCGCCGGACCGTTGCAGTATTCAACCCATTCGACAGCTTCTGTCATCCAGTCAACTTCATTCGCGCCTTCAACGCGGCTTGTCCACTGTTTCGTACCCAGGTCGACTACCATAATCGGTTCTGCGCCGACCATCCGGCACATCTGAACGAACTCGTCAATGCCAAACGAGTTGACGTCAATGTCGTTCCACATCTCCTTGGGATAGACGCGGCGGTCGTCCTGCGGACCGATGCCCGACTTCCATCTGTACATGGACGCATAGCAGCCGCCCGGCCAGCGGATTACCGCCGGTTTGAGGTCTTTAATCGCCTTGAGCAGGTCAGGACGAAAACCGTTGTAGTTTTCCGCCCACGACTTGGGCATGATCGACGCCTGATCAAAGTCAACGCTCTTTCCGTCTTCAGCCTTGAATTCAATTTTCAGCGTCGCGTTCGCACTGGTTTCGTCAACTGTGAACTCGCCGGCAAATTTCGTCCACTGGTCAGCGTCGACGTCAAACTGTTTGCCCTGAAAGCTGACTTCGCCTTTGCCTCTCGCCCAGAACGAGAACTGGTAAACCTCGCCCTTTTCAAAGCTGAAGTTTTCCTGTTCCATAGAGCCGGTTCCCGTAACGCGGACAAATTTATCGGAGTTACGCGCATCGCCTTTTACCTGGTCGACGGCGCCCGTTATGTTCCAGAATCGAATTTTAGCGCTTCTGACGTTATTGGGAGCCTGTTTGTTTCCATCGTAAAGAACGGTTCCGTCAAGAGATTTTACGATAATGTTTGAATATTGAGCGGATGTTTCCCACGTCGCCAAGCCGACGCAGCCGTGCCCAACGCCATTATCAGATTCAGATTCCATGTACAGCTCGTCGTCGAGGTACAGCTTGGCGGTTTCGCCCTTGACGACCAGACGGACTTTATACGTCTTGCCCGTTTCGATTTTCTTGAATGGAGCGAACTTCGCTCTGGCGCCGCCGCGAGTGTCTTTAGCGCCGTCAATCGTGCCGAACTCCAAAGCGCTGCGTTCGTTTCTCCAGCCGCCAATATTGACCCAGAAATAGTTCTTGTCGGTAACGCGGTACATAATCATGAACCCTTCTTCGCCGCCGATCTTTTTGGCGTCGCAGGTCAGCTCGTAATCCGTCCAATCCGACAAGGTCGGTTCCTGATTGGACGTGGGTAGCGCCGAAACAGGCTTGTTCGGAGACATAACCTCGTCCTTCTGCCCGTGCGGCTTCGCACCTGGAGAACCGAGAATTGCGCGCGGGTTGCCGATGCTCTCAAAGGCAATCGTTCCGTTGGCGTACTGCCAGTTTGATCCGATTCCCGACTCGAAAGAGCGGTTCCAGACCAGCTCACCCCACAGCCCGCCGTTGCAGGAATTGTAGATGTGTTCCAGAAAATGCCCGTAGACTTTGTTGTCGATTCTGCTGAGCGTCTTTTCTGGATTTACCGTAGCTTCAACGACGGTTTCAGCCGATCCCGTTGTTGACCACAAAGTGGTTGCTGCAAGAACTAATAGGAATAATGTCTTTTTCATGCCAAATTTCTCCTTGTAAAAATAGGGGAAGTAAAAATAGGGGAAATAATTATTGTTTTGCATTATTAACCCAATTTTACTCAAGAGTAAAATTGATGTCAATGCACAATTGCGCATTTCTTATTATCTTTTTGCGTTTGTTTTTAACTGCTGGGACAATAAATTTCCCCTTATATTTCCTGTATTTTAACTTGATATTGACTAAATACGCAAAAATGTTACAATTGGAAAAAAGAGAGTATATTAAGAGAGTTGCGAAATACGAGAAAACATCTTTATGTAGCCGTTGTAAGGTAAACAGCGCGCGTTTATCGCACTCCACGATTATAACTTAAAACAATAGTTTAACCAATTAGTACATTATGGGTAAAGAAACGGTAACCGGAGCTGCGGCGTTGGAAGCGGCTCGACGAGAAAAAATGCGTCGTCTGGAAGAACTGGGTATCGACCCGTGGGGTCAGCGTTACGACGGCGCCAGCCCCATTGCGGACATTCGCGCTCGAGAGTCGGAAATAGTCGAAGTTCCGTCTCAGGAAGAAGGTAAACCATCGGAATGGCGTGGACCGCAAGTCAACGCGGCGGGACGTATTATTCTTATGCGACCGTCTGGAAAAGTTATCTGGCTTAACATTCAGGATAAAACCGGTCGTATTCAGGTTATGATTGGCAAATCTCAAATTGGGGAAGAAAATTTCCCGGTTGCCAAATGTCTTGACTTGGGCGACATCATCGGCGTCGAGGGCGAGTTTGTCAAAACCCGAACGGGCGAACTGACGATTTTTGCTTCAAAACTGACGTTCCTGACAAAATGCCTTACTCCTCCGCCGGAAAAATTCCACGGGATGACCGACCCAGAACTGTGTCAGCGTCAGCGATACGTTGATCTTATCTATGGCGATGGGACAATGGAACGATTCCTTCGCCGCAGCGCGATTCTCAAGTCTTTGCGTCAAACCTTGGATGAAGAAGGATTTACGGAAGTTGAGGGACCGACTTTACACGCGATTGCCGGTGGCGCCGCGGCTCGTCCGTTTGTAACTCATCACAACGCGTTGAACATTGACCTTTATATGCGAATTGCTTTAGAACTCCATCTGAAGCGGCTCTTAGTCGGCGGGATGGAACGCGTCTACGAAATTGGTCGCGTTTACCGCAACGAGGGCATCGACATTCGCCATAATCCGGAATTCACGCTGACAGAAATCTATCAGGCGTACGGCAACTACGAAACCATGATGGACTTGACGGAAAAGATTATCGTCAACGCCATTAAAGCGACTGGACAGAGCTTTGTTTTGCCGTGGAAAGACGGGACGATTGACTTCACGCCGCCGTTTGCGCGCCGCAAGTATCTGGATTTGGTCAAGGAAGCGACTGGCGTTGATCCGGCGGATACTGCAGCAATGGCTCAATACGCAGCGTCGATTGGTTTGGAAACGGCTGGCAAGCACCCGGACGTTATTCTTAACGAAGTATTTGAGGAAAAAGTTGAACCGACGCTCGATCAGCCAACGTTTGTATACGATTATCCGGCGTCCATTTGTCCTCTGACCAAACGCAAGACGTCCAACCCCGCTATTGCAGAACGTTTTGAGATGTTCGTTAAAAGCATGGAACTTGCTAACGCCTATACAGAGTTGAACGACCCGGATTTGCAGGAAAAGCTGTTTTCCCAGCAGTTGGAAGGGCTTCCGGAAGAAGAATCCATGGCGAAGATGGACAACGATTTTATTCGCGCCTTGCGAAACGGCATGCCTCCCGCCGGCGGTTTGGGAATCGGCATTGACCGCCTTGTCATGCTTTTGACAAACTCGCAGTCCATTCGCGACATTATCCTTTTCCCGCTCCTTCGTCCAGAGTGAGTTTTAATTAGCAATTAGGCGGCGAGGCGCCGCTCCCGATTCGCGCTGCCGCGCGTGCGACAAAAACCGCTCCCGTTGGTCGCTATGACAATTTTAATTCAGCATTTCGAATTCCTGATTAAACAACTTCCTACTCCCTAATGTTCGCTCCACTCACACCCACGGGTTCACACCCGTGGCTCGCCTAAGCGTAATTCCGTTCGCTGCGCGAACTTCATTACCGCCTTCCAATCCCATTCCCTATTCCCCAATATGTACAAGCTCAAGCTTTGCCTTCGATATCTCCGAACCAGAATGCTGCTAGCATTTACGGTCTTTTGTATTATGATTGGCGTAGCTGTAATGATCATAGTCAATGGCGTTATGGCGGGTTTTTCATACGAAATGCGAGACCGACTGCATGGCGTGCTTTCAGACGTAACGCTGGAGTCCTGGAGCGCTAGCGGATTCCCGGATGCCGTGCAGCACATGGAACGAATTCGAAAAGTATGCGGCGATAAGATTGCGTCGATGACGCCGCTGTGTCAAACGCAGGGGTTGGTTTCTTTTCAACTTGGGCAAGAATGGATACATCAACCGGTTGTTATTGTTGGTATAGATCCCAACGGAGAGAACGAGAGTAAAGATTTTGGTCAATATTTTCAGCATCCTCTCAATCGGGAAAAAATGAGTTTTGAATTGCGGGAAGACGGCTATGACCAGTCGTCAGACCCGGAACATCCGCGCGAAGCGTTGAAAGACGCGGGTTGGAAATATCGTCGAACCTTGGCTCCGCCGCCAGACGTAATTCGCGAGCCAATAACTAACCCGGCAGCTGAACTTGAACGGTTGAATGAATCTCAAGGTAACGTTGGCGACAGGCGTGAAGATCTTAGTCCGTCTCCCGTTCCGCTGGCAAGTTCCAGTTCTCAAATCGTTCCTGACGCTCCGATAGCTGGCGCCAATGAGCCGCAGCCGCAGAATAACGATCAAACCCCAGAAACAATTTCTGCAAAGAATCCTGAATCACAAAATCCTCAAGCTCCTGCACATCAGGCGGAAGATGAACTCAAGGCGTTTCCCAGCCCACATAATCCAGACGACCCGGAGGCGGTTAGAACCATTTCCGGTAAGAATCCGGTTAAAGTTCAGGCTAATTACCCGCCGTCTGAGGAAAATAATTCCGGAACTTTGGCAGATGGAACGATAGACATTCCAGAACTGCCCTCGGATCCACACGCTCAAAATGAGGCTCTTGAAGCAGAGGAAGCGCGACAGAAACAACAGGATTTCCAGCAAGTGGGTGAACCGACTGGATCCCCAAGCCATCCTTTAAGTCAAACTCCAACAGAACAACAAATTCAGCCCGGTGGATTTGTTTCCAATATCGAAAACGATCCAGTTACCCCTCCACAAAAAGACGAGTCGGGAAGTGCGATTAACGATCCGTTTAATCAATTTAGAAAGCCGGAAAACGTTCGGATTTTCGATCCTCGAAAAGAACAGCATACCGGCTTGATTATGGGGATTTCGTTGGCTTCGATTCGAAAACCTGACGGCGAAGAGAAATTCTATTGCTGGCCGGGTAAAGACGTCAAATTGACGATGGCAGATTCCTCTATGCCTCCAAAGGGGATTACAGATAATTTCACCGTTGTAGATATTTACGAAAGTAAAATGTCTGAGTTTGATTCTCAGTTTGTATTTATTCCGATGGACGCTATGCAGCGTTTGCGCGCGATGTTTGACCCCATTTCAAATAAGAGCATGGTTAATTCGATACGAATTAAGCTGAAAAATGAACAGGATGCGCCGCTGGTTCGCGATTTGCTCAGAGAAGAGTTCAATTCTCCTGATAGAGAAATGTATAGAATCCAAACCTGGCAAGATCAGCGCAGCCATATTTTAGCGGCAGTTGAAATGGAGCGTTCTGTGATGAATGTGCTATTGTTTTTGATTATTGCAGTATGCGGTTTTTCTATTATGACAATCTTTTTGATGATTGTTTCGGAAAAAGTCAAAGACATCGGCATTCTTCGCGCATTGGGCGCGTCGTCCTCCGGAATAATGCTTGTATTTTTGAATTATGGATTTTTGCTCGGCGTTGTTGGTTCTGCTTTGGGCGTAGTTTTAGGTTTTGTATTCCTGAATAATATCAATCCAATCGCAGACTTTTTATCAGAGTTAATGCAACGCCCGGTATTTCCTCCTGATATTTATTATTTTTATAAGATTCCCACGTGCGTTGAACCGCAAACGGTTTCTTGGGTTATCTTTGGAACGATTGTTGTAACGGTATTGGCAAGCGCGTTCCCGGCCTGGCGAGCGGCTTCTTTACAGCCGGTAGAATCGTTGAGAAGTTAAGAGAAGGGATTAGGGGGCAGGGAATAGTTTTATTTCGTAGCAGACGTATTACTATTCCCCATACTCAATTCCCTATACACTTTTCAAACCTTATTCCCCATTCCCTATTCCCTAAAATATGAACGAGCAGGAAAAGCTGGAAAGACTGATGGAATATTCACGCCAGTTGGCGCAACAGAATGCTTCGAATTCTAATAATGAATCCGAGGCTCAGTCGTCTACTATCCATTTGAATATGCCGGACTTGCCTGACCTGTCCCAGTCTAGATCGACAGATTCTATGGACGCGCCAGACGTTTCAATGCCCAATTTGACTGCCGACTGGGATTCTATTTGGAATTCAGGAAATTTGTCAGGAAAGGCTTCTGTCAGTTCATCACAGCAGGATCCTTTTGAATTGAAATCGAATTCCAATCAGACATCGCATTTTTCTCCTTCGCAAAAGGATTCCGAAGATAAATTCGCCCCTCAAAAATCTACGGATAATAAATTTTCTCCGTCCGAAGTGGATGACGACCAGTATAACTGGACAAGAACCCGCTCAACATTACGAGCGGCAAAGGGAACGTTGGAATCGTATGAACGTTCTTTGAATAATCCTGACGATTTTCGTTTGGATGCTGAATCGGACTATCTCAAGCCAATAGACCAAATCGTGGGACAGAGTTCCAACCCGGCGCCAGAATCAAAAGCTGCGCCTAAATCGCAAGCGAGGTTTACAGCAGACGATTTTAACGTTGTTAATACTGCCCCGCAAGATTCTGCGTCTCAAATTCGAGGGACTATGCGTCCGACAGAACGCCCTTTGCCAATAAAAACGCCGCAAGCTGAAACGCCTCAACCGGTTCGTATGTCAAATAAAAATCCCAGCTCCCCATCCATGTTGCCATCAGAAAAAATCATAGCGTCCGTTAAACATTTATATAAAAGTTTTACAAAGGGTGGGATAACCGTTCCTGTACTGCAAGATTTGTCTTTTGACGTTGTCCGTGGAGAATTTACTGCAATCGTTGGTCAAAGCGGATCTGGAAAGTCCACTCTTCTTAATGCGATGGGATTGCTGTGTAAAATTGATGCTGGTACGATTCTCTATGAAAATAAGCGCATTGATAATATCAGCTCTTATAAAAAAGATAAAATTCGAAACTGCGATTTTGGACTTGTTTTTCAATTTTATCATCTGTTACCAGAGTTTAACTTGCTGGAAAACATCCTTATGCCGATGTCGATTCGGTACTCGGTTTTTGAATGGGGTTGGCAAAAACGACAATGTCGCCAACGAGCAATGGAGCTTATTCATAAGGTTGGTTTGGAACATCGCGTCTATCACAAGCCGCGCGAAATGTCAGGCGGAGAGATGCAGCGAGCCGCTATCGCCCGTGCTTTGATTACGTCTCCAAAGTTGCTTTTAGCAGACGAACCAACAGGAAACCTGGATCAAAAAACAGGACGAGAAATTCTGGAACTGCTTTACTCTTTGCAGCGCGACGAAAAATTAACTATTCTGATGGTTACTCACGACCCTTCAATTGCTCAAGAAGCTGACAGAACCTATCATTTATCGGAAGGAAACTTTACGTAATGCAGAGAATAGCGCTTATTCTGCATGGGGGACAGCGTTCTGTAGGCAAGGGGTAGAAAGTAAAAGCTCTGTCTCCGTTGTTTTTTTTGATTTTTGAGAGTTGTGTATTGTAAAGGACGATGCGGCAGTCTGGGTAACTTCTTTTTAAAACTTTTTCGTGTTTTTCCGAGGAAACCCCTTGTAGATTATTGCAAAATAGAATATACTAAATAATAGTGGTTTTCCATTTTGTTGATAATTTAGATAAACACAATTTTTAATATGAAACGAATACTGAGTGTGATATTGATTGCAGGGCTGTTGTCGGTCGTGGGTTGTGAATTTCCAGACGATACGGCAGAGAAAACGCCCCAGAAATCCAATGCGCCTTCACAGGACACTGATAATAATTCTTCGGACCCGGCCGCGGCGTCCGATAAAAAAATTGCGCTCGGCAATATGCTTGAACCGTTTACTCCGCCAACGCTGGAAGAACTCAATGCCCAGGCGAAAAAACAGGGCGGCTGGGTTGTCAATCCGGTCAAAGACGGCGCGAAGCTGGTTTATCAGTATCTTAACGGAAAACCGGCTCCGACGACGGTGGAAGAAGCTCTGAAATTGGAAAATAATTCTCCCGAAAACAACAGAAAAATTCGCTATACTCTTGGGCGTCTGCCGGAAAACGAAGAAAAAGAAGTCGATTACGAACAAACAGTCGTCCGCCAGTCCCCGTCAGACGCTAAAAGCGTCAATCCGATTATGATGAGTTCTGTTACAGAATTCGATTTGGCGAATTTAATGTCAATCGGAATTTTGTCTCATACGTACGATACAATGGAAAGTTACGCTCCCAGCGATACGGTTCGGGAATGGAAAACCATGCCTGATCGTTATTGCGACATGTTCGTTTTGCGAGACGATATAACATGGTCTGACGGAGAACCGTTTACCGCATACGACGTCGAATTTTCGTTCAAGCTCATCATGACTCGCGAAGTTCCTACGCCTGCCATGCGAAGCGGGACAGATCAAATCAAAGCCTGCGTCGCCTACGACAAAAACACGCTGGTCTTCTTCCATAAGGAGCCTCTGGTAACAAATACGATTAATATGAACTTTGCCGTCGTTCCGAAGCACGTTTATGAAAAAACCTGGGCAGAGGACCCGTCTCTGACAAAAATTCCGAAACACGTTGCCCTGGAGAACGATCCAGTTGTAGCAGGACCTTATAAAATTTCAAAACGTGAAACAGGTCAATATATTGAATTGGAAGCCCGCGAAGGTTATTATATGCACAACGGCAAAAAGGTTCGAGACAAACCGTACTTCAAAAAGGTTCGTATCAACATTATTCCGTCTTCTGAAATTGCGTTAATGGCTATGAAGCGGGGCGATTTGGATTATATGCAAATCGACTTTAATCAATGGG
>JAZQDP010000126.1:0-2544 GCA_045546875.1 Thermoguttaceae bacterium
GCTCATTTTTCGGGAAATTTCAAGTAGAACAAGTATTTTATTCAGGCTTCTTCATTCTGTCTGCCTGCGGGACGTAAGCGTCGAGCTTCTTTTCCGCGTAAATGGGCGCGAATCGGGTCAATCTTTGACGTCCGTCGATCATCGGCAGCGTCAGCATTTCCTGACCGACCAGCGGCTTGCAGTACTTGACGAAATCGTCGGTAACGTCGCAGCCGTCTGCGGTAATCCATTCTTTGGGGAACGTGCGTTCGCTGTTGGCGACCAGCTGAAGCGGGACTTTGTCGTACGTAACCGAGTACGCAGTACTTGCCGAACGGAGAATGGTTGACATGAATCCGCCCAGCCCTGTCGCCGCCAGCTCGCACGCCTTCTGACCGGCGGCGTAGGCTTCGTCCAGGTCGACAATTGAGGCGTACGCCATCGAACTGCGCTGATCCGTGCCGGGCACGTTGCCGCGAGCGGAGCCTTTAACCGCCAAACCGCGTTCATTCAGATAATTCACGACTTTCTGGCAAACGGTCATTTTGCTGGCGGAGAACGTAGCGTGACCGAAGGAATCCTTGAGAATTCCGAGGTCGCCGACGTCAAACCCTTCGCTGATAACGACGATGCACCGACCGCACTGACGCAGCTTCTCGTTGACCTGATCGTACATCTGCTCCAAAGAACAGGGGCTTTCGGCAACGTAGATCAACAGCGGCATTTCGCGATTCGGGTCTGCCAGACGCGCCGCGGCGGGAATGTACCCGATTTTGCGTCCCATCGCCTGCATGACCAGAACCGGGTCTGCCGGGCAGGAACCTTTGTTCTCCTCGTTGGCGTATTGGACGGCGTGCATCCAGTACTTGGCAACGGAGCCGTATCCGGGGGTGTGGTCGATGAGCTTGAATTCGCTGTCGCCGACGTCGTTGTCGATGGTCTTCGGCACGCCGACCGCCTGGACGTCCAAGCCTTTTTTCGCCGCCATTTCGGCAATTTTATGGGCGGTGTCCATCGAGTCGTTTCCGCCGTTATAGAGGAAATACCCGACGTTGTGAGCGGCAAAGACGTCGACGATTCTGTCGTAGTCTTCGTTTTGCCAGGATTTGATTTTATATCGACACGTTCCAATTGACCCGGCAACGGGCGTGTATCGCAGCAGGGCGATTTCTTCCGCCGACTGCGCCGTCAGGTCGAGAAGCTCTTCTTTCAGGACGCCCTCGATTCCGTGACACGCTCCGTAGACGGTTCCAACGTTGTCGAACTGTCGCGCCGCTTCAACAACGCCCCGAAGCGAGCTGTTGATAACGCACGTCGGACCGCCGCTTTGCGCGACGACCATGTTCTTTTTTGCTGAACTCATGAAATTTGCGCTGATAAATGTAATTTCGTAAACTGGATTTGTTTTTCGGGAACTCCCAGCCAACAGGAATTCAAGACCGACTACTTTTATGATTTTTATTATACTCGATTTTTTGAGCATTAACAGAGGGGGGACGGCGGTGGCGGCGTTAACCGTGAGCGTACCAGGATCGCGGCAGTCTCTGCCGCAACCGACGCCGGAACGGCGGCGGCGAGGAATTGCAACCCTAATTTGTATACGTTGTTTGTTGTTAGCAATTTTTTCTTCTCCCCCCTTTTATTTATATCGTATTGATTTATAATATAAAGATAAAGACTAAAAGCAGAAATATTTTCCAATATAAGGAATTCAAAGCATTATGGAATTAGGAGTCAATATTGACCACGTTGCAACGGTTCGTCAGGCGCGCATGACCAACGAGCCAGACCCGGTTACCGCCGCGGCTCTGGCGCAGCTGGGCGGCGCGGACGGCATCACCGTTCACCTTCGCGAGGATCGCCGGCATATTCAGGACAGAGACTTGCTCATCCTGCGTCAAACCGTTACATGCAAGCTCAACATGGAGCTGGCGTGCAATGAAGACGTATTGGGAATCGCCTGCAAGGTCGTTCCCGATCAGGCGACGGTCGTTCCGGAACGGCGTCAGGAAATCACGACAGAGGGCGGCTTGGACGTTGCAGGGAATATCCAAAAATACGCAGACGCCGTCAAGCGGCTGCATGACGCGGGAATTGTCGTCAGCCTGTTTCTCGACCCCGTCGCAGAGCAAATCGACGCTGCCCAGCAGTGCGGCGCAGACGCCGTCGAAATCCATACCGGTCGATACGCCAACGCCTCGGGCGAAGCTCAGCTTAAAGAGCTGGAAGTTATCCGGACGATTGGCAAACAGATCGTCGATTGCGGCATGAAACTTCACGCCGGGCACGGTTTGACCTACACAAACGTCCTGCCGATTGTACACATTCCCAATATGCGAGAACTCAACATCGGGCACAGCATCATCTCCCGCGCCATTTACGTCGGGCTGGTTCAGGCTGTCAAAGACATGAAAGAGCTGTTGGAGAAATGAGGGAATAGGGAATGGGGAATAGGGAATAGGGAATAGGGAATAGAGCTTCGCTTTCGGCGAATTAAAATTCCCACTCCATACTCCCTATTCCCTACTCCCTTAACCTTTTGTTCGCCTATCGGCGAATGCGTAA
>JAZQDP010000127.1:0-2284 GCA_045546875.1 Thermoguttaceae bacterium
GAATTCGTGGATATAGGTGTAGGTATTCATCGTTGTTTCATCGAAAAACGTTTCGTTACCGTTCTCGTCGTATTGGCTATGTAAAAATTGATAGGACGCCCACAAATAATCGTTTGCCGATACGCCGTCGTATTCGTAATAATTATCCTGCGCGTCGGTGTAAATATTCCAATATCTATAAGCCCATTGGAAATCTACGTCCGCATTCACGTCCAGCGTATTAATCAACACCACCGCGTCAATCATACCGTTTTCGTCCGAATCGAACTTTGAAAGATCCATCGTCTTTGACAACGTTTTCAAAGCTTCGTCCATAATGATTTGGTCGCCAAATTGCGCTTCTTCACCGTAATAATCGAAGGTTGCTTTTGCGTAATAGCTGCTAGTGTATTGCGGTTTAAACCAACTATCCAACACCGTGATATCCAAATCGAGTTTTCCATAACTAGAAATATAATAATAATCGTGCACAGAATAATAATCGGTTGTACCCGTACCGCCGTTGAAGGCTTTTTCAATCGCGCTTATGCTGTAACCTTTGCTCGACGCCGTACAATCGCTGAATTCGACGGGGATTACCAACACCGCGGGGTTTTTCCCGTTCGTTGCTTGCGTCGGGCAACCGCCTAAATAATAGCCTTGCTCGGTTACGTTTTTCACGTACATCGCTTTGGTGAAATCGACTTCGTAAACGCCGTTCACGCCCTTGGGCAAGCCCTTGCCGTGGTTGGTGAGAAGATTGTCGTCGGAAATATCGCCGCCGCTACCCGAACCGTCGCTAGAACCGCCTGACGTTTCTATCAATACGTATACGTACACGTCGATAATATAACCTTCGTCGTAAATATAATAGCATATATCGACGTAACAATCTGCTTTTCTTAAAGAATACCAGGTGTCACCGTATTCGTCCTCGTAAGTACCCTCATCAGTATATCCCGCCGCAGAGAAGGCTACCAGGTATGCGTTAAACTCTTCTTCCGTGTTATCATAGGCATAGAAATTGATGCCTTGCTCTATTTCCGTGTCATAGTTGTACGAGTATTCTTCCACGCAATATCCATTGTTAGAAACAAACGGAATTACGTCACCGATATACTGCACGAACAACGCTTTTTCTTGCGCCGTGAAATCGGTATACGTTTTATCGCCTACGTTGTCCGAACCGCCGCTGGAATCGCCGCTGGAATCGCCAGCGCCTGCTTCCGTATATACGTATACGTACACGTCGATGATATAGTCGCCTTCATATATGCAATAGCTTATATCAATATAAAAATCGTCTTTACTGAAATAATACCACGTATCGCCGTCGTCCTCGTTCATGCCGTCATCTACGTAGCCTTTTTCCTCAGAGAAGGCTACCAGGTATGCGTTGAACTCCTCTTCCGTCTTTCCATAGACGTAATAATTGATACCTTCTTCTTTTTCTGTATCATAATCTAATTCGTATTCTTCTACGTAATATTCATTATTCGGCACAAACGGAATCACATCGCCGAAATATTGCATGAACAGCGCTTTTTCCGTTGGTGTAAAATCGGTATACGTATATTTTGACGTTTCTTCTTCATCACTAGACGTCGAATCTGTCGTCGAAGTAGTTCCCGATTCGTTCCCCCCTTCATTTTCAGACGAAACTTCAGGAAGCTGTTCCGATTCTAATTCAGACGTAATCGCAGACGAGCTTTCCTTGTACCCGCCGAGCGCGCTCAGCGCTGCGTTTAATTGATCGCAACCGGCAAAACAACTTACCGTCGCAACCATTGCCAACAATGCAATGATTTTCTTTTTCATGTTTTTCTCCTTATTTCGCTTATAACAGTTCAAGAATTTCTTTTAATTGATCCACTTTTTTACAGCAAAGACAATCTAAGCCGCTTTGCGCAATATTGCCGTTGTTTAACCCAACGACGGGGAACCCGCAAACCGCAACGCCATCGCGCCCGCCGCCGAATCTTCAATCCCAAGCACGCGTGTCGGATTCTGCACTTTCAATCCCATATATACGATCTCGGTGTAAATCCAAGGATGAGGTTTTGCCGCAATCTCGCCGATCGTACCGTATTCGTGGGTGTCCTTTCTATGACCACCCGTAATGATCGCATCATAAAAAGTGAGCGGATCCTCATTTTCAGCGTTCTAAACGCCGCGACAATTTCAGGGATCGCCTTATAATCAAGCCCACTCGCCACCAATCCAATTTTGATTTTTCTGTTCTTAATTTCGTATAAGAAATCTTTCAATCCTTCCGTCGGTTTAAAGGCATCGCTCTTGCCGCCAC
>JAZQDP010000128.1:0-4944 GCA_045546875.1 Thermoguttaceae bacterium
CGTGTTTTAAAAAACTTCGCGAACATTCTCCGCGGCTCCGCATCTCCGCGTGAGATTTTCCGGGCGCGCCATTACCCCTTTCGTTACACAAAAAATCTGGAACGCCAGCCGTTGCAAAGACGTCGAAAAAGTGTATAATATATAGTAATAGGCGGTTCGGACGAAAAACGTTTTCTTCTCGCAACTCGCCACTCGCAACTCGCAACTTACAAGAGGCAATTCCAATGAAAAAACTTTGTACATTTGTGTTTGCTCTGCTCCTGACGAACGTCGTTATGGGAGCGGAAGCGCTGAAAGCTAAAGTAACCTGGGTCAGCGACGGCGACTCGTTCATCGTCGAAAAAGAGGACGGATCGACCGCTCGCGTTCGTTGCGCCTGTATCGACGCGCCGGAAAACGATCAGCCCTACGGCGACACTGCCAAAAAAGCCGCAATTAAAATGCTCAAAGACAAAGAAATTCTGGTTCAGGTCGTCAAGGTTGACAAGTACGGACGCATTGTCGGCCGCATTGCCGTCAAGCAGGACGACGGAAAGTACTTGGACTACGAATACTACATGCTGGAAAACGGACACGTCTGGCAGTTCAGCAAAGCCTACACAGACGAAAAAGCCAAGGCGATTGAAACCGAAGCGAGAAAAAAGAAGCTCGGCTTGTGGAACACCAAAAACCCGGTCGAGCCGTGGGAATGGCGCTGGCGCGGCATGGGGCAGGGCAAATGGCATGAACGCGACTAGCGGCGTTATGCACTGGTCAATCCGTTCACGGATTTTGGCGAGCCGGGGTGCGTAAGCCCCCGGAAAACCTCACGCAAAGAACGCGAAGTTCGCGAAGTTTTATTGTATCTCACGCGAAGTTCGCAAAGTACGCAAAGAAATGAAAGGCGGTAACGGAGCGAACGAAGTGAGCGAAGTTACGCTTTGTTTGAAGTGTGAATAACTATATTGCGTAAGCCGAAAACCATTCTGGGTCGCGGACGAAGTCCGCAAAAGAAACCTCACGCAAAGTCCGCAAAGTTCGCGAAGTTTTAAAACTATGCGTTCTTTGCGTCCTTTGCGGCTTAAATAATCTTCAAAGGAATGACAGATAGGGAACTGTCAGAAATGACGTTGGAAGAACTGTGGGAATTGTTTCCCATCTATCTTGTCCAACACGATGACAAGTGGATAGACTCTTACAGGGAGATAGAAGCCACAATAACAGATTTGTTGGCAAATTATCATGTCGAAAGAATCAGTCACATTGGGAGTACCGCGATACATGGAATATGGGCAAAGAACATTGTTGATGCGTTGGTAGAGATTCCGATCAGCGAGGATATTAAAAGTGTGGCAGACACTATGAGCCAGAACGGTTTTATCATAATGTCCGCTGATATGAAAAGGATTTCTTTGAATAAGGGATATACCAAGGACGGCTTTGCAGATAAAGTCTACCATATTCATCTCAGATATGTTGGAGATAACGATGAACTTTATTTTCGCGATTATCTGAATGAACATCCGGATGTCGCCAAAGAATATGAAGCCCTTAAACTCAAACTATGGAAAAAGTACGAACACAACAGAGACGCATATACGGAGGCTAAGACGGACTTTATTCACCGGTGGACGCAGGAAGCGCGAAAGATATACGGAAACAGATACTGCTAAATCCTTAGTTTGACGAACTGAATAATAGAATTCTCACGCAAAGTACGCGAAACGATCTTTTTTAAAACTTTGCGAACTTCGCGAACTTGGCGTGAGATTTTTATCTGAACTTTGCGTGATCCATTATATTTCAATATTCCATTTCGTCAGGGCAGGGCGGCGCGGTATCGTTCTTTCAGTTTGTCTCCTGTTCTGACTGACATAACTTTCCGATATTTTTAAAACCCCCTCTTGTATTTAATTTCTATTCTGGTTACAATATCTAATACAAATGAGAAAGATAAAGTCTTCTTTCTGATTTTCATTTAGGTATTTCCTGTTCAATGGAGCATATTATGCAATTCCGACAACTCGCTATTGCTGTCTGTTTGTTAACTCAAACATCGTTTATTTCAAACGCAAACGAACCCGCCGCGAATGAGACGCTTTCAACAATTGAAGAATTTCAGGAAGTCGGCATGCCGGACGAGATTCTCTTTACGATTCGCAAACCCAGCGTCGACGGGCATTGGTACGCCAACATTGGCTATTACGCTCAAAATCAAAACACGTATCCGCATCACCCCAACGGCGGCGGAAAGCTTTGCGTCTACAACATCAAGACGAAACAATTTCGCACGATTTTCGAACAGAAGTCCGGCAGCGTTCGCGATCCACAGTTACATTATGACGGAGCAAAAATCCTCTTTGCCTGTATTCCTGACGGCAAGAAGCATTACAGTCTCTTTGAAATCAACATCGACGGAACGGGGCTAAAACAGCTTACCGGCATTGGGGAAGACGTCAATCCGGCGCAGTCGGACGAGACAATTTTCTCTCCGCCGGGCTGGGACGATTACGAGCCGACGTATTTGCCGGACGATACAATAGCTTTCGTTTCCACCCGCGCTAACCGTTACGTTCAATGCTGGAAAACACAAGTCGGGACGATTCATAAATGCAACGCGGACGGGTCGGACATTCGTCCGCTATCGCCGAATCTGGAACATGACAACACGCCCTGGGTTATGCACGACGGGAAAATCGCGTACATGCGCTGGGAATATATCGACCGCTATCACATGGCGTTTCACCATCTTTGGTCAATGAACCCCGACGGAACGCGGCAAATGGTTATGTACGGCAACCAGATTGGTCACGGTACGATTCTGGGCGTCAAGCCAGTTCCGAACTCTTCCAAAGTCGTTGTAACGTGGTCGCCAGGACACGGAATGAAAGAGCATTACGGCAAGATCGCTTTGATCGACCCCCGTTTGGGACCAGACGATCCCAACGGCGTTCAGTACGTCAGCAAGACAAACGACCATTCAGACCCGTGGGCGTTTAGCGAAGACCATTTTCTCGTTGCCAGCAGAACAAAAGTTCAGTTGCTTCGTCAAAACGGAGCAACGGAAGACCTTTTTTCACTTCCAGCGGAATTGATAAAAGAAGGGTATTGGCTCAGCGAGCCGCGTCCTGTCATGCCGAGAGAACGAGAACGGATTATTGCCGACCAGACCAACCGCGCGCTGGATTATGGAACGCTGGCGCTGGTCAACATCTATCACGGCAGAAAAATGCAGGGCGTCAAGCCGGGAACAATTACAAAACTTCGCATTTACGAGGCTTTGCCCAAACCGATTAACTATACCGGCGCTATGGCGGAGATGTCGGCAGGCGGAACTTTCTCCGTCGAAAAGTTCCTGGGAGAAGTTCCGGTTTCGCCGGACGGGAGCGCGTATTTCAAGCTGCCCGCATTGAAAAGCTGCCTGTTTCTGGCGATTGACGCGGACGGCAAATGCGTTAAGCGAATGCATTCGTTTACGTCCGTCATGCCAGGAGAGAATACAACCTGTATTGGATGTCACGAATTGAGAACTGACACGCCCACCACGGAAGACCGAGACAAGCTGTTTAAGATCATGCGCCGTCCACCGGACGTTCCCGTCAGACCGGAAGGCGTTCCGGAGTTCTTCGATTACGCTCGCGATATCCAGCCAATTCTGGATAAATACTGTCTGGAATGTCATAACCCGGATCGAGAAGACGGAGGATTTAACGTCTCCGGACATTGGGGTCCGCTATATTCAATCGGGTATTTCAATATGTCGATTCGACGCATGTTCGCCGATAACCGCAACATAACTCCGTACGCGGAAAATACGCCCACCAACTTCGAGCCGTACCGCATCGGCACAGGCTGCAGTACTCTGTTACAAATTATTGAGAAAGGGCACCCCGGCGTCCAGATGGGCTGGATTCGTCAAACCGGACAGAAGTACGAAGGGAAATTCCTCACTGCCGGTCCAGGTCCGATTCAGATGTCGGATCAGGAACTCAACACGATTAAATACTGGATTGACGCCGGGGCACCCAACGCGGCAACGTACAACGTCAACTGCTGGGGAACAATCGGCTGCAACGACAACGGAGTCAACCTCAAACAGGATTTCAAATGGGAAGAGGGCAGGGCGATGCACGAAGCCATTCAGCGTCGCTGTTACGAATGTCACGCTAAAACCCCTCAGGAAAAGAAGATTGGGCATTTCAGCGTTGCGTTCAATTACGAGAAATATTATCCGGCTGGAAAGTACCAAAATAACATGTATGTGCCATATTCCATGTCCATGGACGGCGGGCGGTTTAATCGACACATTATTTTCGACCTGTCGTATCCGGAGCAGTCGAAAGTCCTTCGCGCTCCGCTGTCCAGAGAAGCCGGAGGAACGGGAATCTGTCAGGCGAGATCCGGCAAACCGGTTTTCGAGAACAAAGACGACCCGGACTATCAAAAAATTCTGGCGGGAATAGAACGCGGTCGAAAGTACATTTTAGAGGAAAGCAACCGCTATACGATGTGCTTTAAGTCCAGCAACAACGGCGCGGACTGCCCGGTGAGGTTCGTTCCGCGCCACGACTACGTTCGAGAAATGATTCATTACGGCGTCTTGCCGCCGACTCACGATTTCAACACTCCGCTTGATCCGTTTGAACTCGACCAGAGATATTGGGAAACGTTTGATTACAAACCAATTCAAGAATAAAAACGCCAAACAAAAAGCGGGAAAACGACGTTTTTACCGTTTTCCCGCTTCGATTTCTAATTAGTTTCCATTTCCTAAAACGGCTTTTTTCAGATATTTTTAGAGAAAAGTATGACATTATAAATGTGAATATCATTGATTTTTCAGTATGAAATGATTTTTGGCTGAGAAATGAGCTAAAAGCAGGGGGGTAAGAACATATTTTCCCCGCAAAATCTCGAAAATTGAGTTTGTCAAAGTTATTTTAGCGCTGAAAAATCAATCTTGAG
>JAZQDP010000129.1:0-5686 GCA_045546875.1 Thermoguttaceae bacterium
TTCTTACCCCCCTGCTTTTAGCTCATTTCTCAGCCAAAAATCATTTCATACTGAAAAATCAATGATATTTACACTTATAATGTCATACTTTTCTCTAAAAATATCTGAAAAAAGCCGTTTTAGGAAATGGAAACTAATTAGAAATTAGAGATTATCCAAACTCTTATGGAACGCGGCAACAAGCGTCGCACTCCATGCGAATTCTGTGTTACGCCAACCCAGCGCCCAGAATCTCACGCAGCGCTTTCTCGTACGCGTTCGCCTGAACAAAGAAGCCGTAGTCGTTGGCGTGACAGTTGTCCATGGTTCCGTCGCCGTCTGCCGGCATCTGGCTTTTGCCGTCCAGATAGTACAAGCCCTTAACGCCGTCGGCAACGAGTTTTTCGTAACTTTCCCTGTTGGCAACGCCGCGGGGATCTTCCTCGTCGGCAAAATCAGACCAGCAGGATCTAAACGGGGCTGGGTACCCTTCTACAATCAGAATCGGCGTGTCGGGATGCGCTTCTCTCAATTTGAGAACGCCTGGAACGAGCCGTTCTCGAATCAGTTCCGGCGTCATGTTGCGATTGCAGTCCAGAACGTAGACCGACGGGTCGAGTTCCGCGAACGCTTCCATCATAACCGGCTCCATCCTTCCGTTCCCGGAAAAGCCGAAGTTCAAAACGTGCATGTCCAGCCGACGTCCGGTCATGGCGACAGCGCAGTTGGCGGTTCGGGAAGAACAGCCGCCCTGTAAAATCGACGTCCCGTAGAAGAGAATCGGCTTGAGCTTCCGAGCCGGCGCCGCTTCAAAAATGGCTCCCTTTCTGACGCCGAGTCGGAACTTGGAAATCCCGTTGTACGTCGGGAAGTAAATCATGAATTCCCGTTTCCCGTCCGGAACAGCTTCGCTGCGAATCGGTTGAACAACGATGTTATTTGACTTCTTACCGCCAATCATCTGGGCGAATCTCCATTTACCGGAGGAGTCGCGGCCGTAAATGTCAACGCCGCTCGCCCCGGTTGCCGGCATGTGATACATCGCCAGATTATTGTTTCGCAGTTCAAAGGAAATATTCATCGGGCTGTTTGTTACAAATCGCAAAGCCAGTCCGGCAGAAGAACACGCCAGATTTCGCACCGCTGACGGAACTTTATCCATCCATCGTTTCGGGAACCGGTCGAACGGATTATAGCGTTCTTCCCCTTCCCAGGCGCGCCCTTCGATGGGCATCGTCGCTGCGTCGTACCAAACCCAGCCGTCTTTCTCTTCCACCGGATTGAACCCGATTTCCGGCGCGGCGGGCTGCTGGGCTTCTTCCGCCTTGACCGCAGCCGCAGCCATTGCCGCCGAAATTGCAGTCGTTTGAATAAACTGACGTCGTAACATAGTAATATCCTTTCTGTTATTGAAAACTTTAGAGATCTGTCAGAACGTACATGTATTATAAAACGTCAAAGAGAAAAAAGCAACCGGGAACGGGGGGAAGAGAGGGAAATTTTCTTAGCGTTCTTTGCGGCTAAAATTCCTGCGGACTTCGTCCGCATTGAAAAAACTTAGGTCGCCAGCAAGCTGGCTCCCTTTTAAAGAAGTTTTTTCAAGGGGATTTGGAAAAAGAACATATTCGAGGAGAAAGAAAAAGCTTTTATTAGAATTTATGCAAGCGACCAGCGGGAGCGGGTATTGGCAGGCGCGCGGGAGTGCGGATTGGGTGTGCGCCTACGCACCGGCGCCTTGTCGCCCCCAAGGGTTTAACGCCCCTGTTCGATTTCCTTAATTAAAAAGATTATAAGCTCTGTATTCTTTTTAGAGAGAGCAGTGGCATCATCATATTTAAAAGAACTTTGTTTGCTTTTAAGAAACGACATATACACCGACTGCTGGGGAGTTGGCAGACTTTTCAGCCATTGAGCCAATTCCTGCTTTGCGAGGTCGGATTTTACACCCGGTTCCGCGCAGTAATATTCCAGCTGCAATCGAACCAGTCGAACCTCGTCGCGCATCGTAGAAGGCGTCAAAGACGCTTCTAGTTTCCGCCAGCCGTTAAGAGTAGTCGGGTTATTGGGATCGCAAGGTTTTCGATTGCCCAGCCGTACAAACAGCCACGGATCGTAACTATGCCAGCCAATCTTAATCCAGCTTTTCTTGCTTCCCCGCAAGTCCATCTCATGCGGGTTCTTACGATTCCCCTTAACTTCAGGAAACGATTTTTTCGGCGTGTTTTGATACCACGCATCCAATAACGCCATTTCAGGTTCCGGACGCGGTTTGACAAGAATCTCAACTGTTGTTTTAGTGAGTTTTGAATTTAAGCGAGTACTAAGATTTAATTGTATTTTTAGACTTGGAGAAGACGTATTATTTCTCGTCTCCTCCCAAAATGGATTTTTTAAGTCCTCCAAAGGTGGGAATTCAAAGTTATTAGCGCATTGAAAATACTTTTCAGCGGGTTGTAAGTTTCTATCAAGAACTGGCGTATCTTGGTAGTAGTGACCAGGATATTCAGTAACCCATTCGTATGAATAACCTCCTGCAGAAGCCGATCCTTCTATTGAAAATCTCCAAAAGAAGCCGTTCAAATCCTCTGTTTTAATTGTCTCAGACGAAAGATTTTCATCGACTCGTAGGACGTATACGGTATCGCCCCAATAGATTTCTGTCGGGTATACCAATAGAGAACTTTTAACGTTAGAAGTCTCGCCCTCGTCAATTACAATTTCCGCCGTCTCGCCGGGCGTTTTGACACACTCAACAGGAACGCTGGCAGACGATGAGCAACTCTGAATTATAATCAAAGCGATTGTAATTACGATTGCAAGAACTGCAATTACACACAAATATTTTTTCATAATCCACCCCTTATTATTTCAAGCGTTCGTTTCTGATTCTTACCATTTGGTAAAAATCCTAAGAATACATTTTAATTACAATTTAATTATAATTTATATTAATAAAATGTCAATAGTGTAAATTATATCAAATCACACTTCTCCAAAATGGACAAGCGCTCCTATATTCTATTGTTCATTTCCATTAACTGAAGATAATGTTGGATTAAATCTATCAAGAACAAATTTTAATTTTTGTGATGAATTTTTAAAAAAAGGATCATCAATGAGAATATAACGTTTGGCAAAAAATGATGATTGAACTGGCGGCAACGACTTTAAACATGTCTCTATTTCTAATAATTTTTTGTCTTGTTCATTTTCATTCGAATTATAATATTCAAGAATCATTCTCGTTATTTGAATATCATCTCGCATTGTAGATGGAGCTAACGCCGATTCTAAATCACGCCAACCTTGAATTGTAGCAGGAGCATTAATAATTGAGGGTTTAAAGAAGCCTTGCTCATGACTACAAAATAAATTAAGCTTGTATGGTTTATAAAACCAGTTATTTCCACGTAGTTTTATAAAAGAACAAGTCGTATCAATGGGAAATTCAAATTCATATTCAGAGCATGTTTGAGACGGTATGCCTATTCCTATGCTATTCAGATTTTTATACCAATTATCTAATAATTTCATTTCACTGTCAGGTCGTGGCTTGATTGTAATTGGGATAAGCGCCAATTCTTCATACTCTCGAATGAATAATAAAAGATTCAACCTAATTCCCTGTTTGGGAAGCGTTTGAATCATCTGCCGCCAATAAGGCTCTCCCCATTGATTCAGATAAGGAATCTCAAACCGATACCGATCTTCTATTATTGTAGAATTAGGTTCAATTTTGAAAGGAATGCCAATCCCTTCCATTCTTTGCGGCGTTATGATAGGGAACAGCTTATTGTTTTTAATATCGTCGTAGTAAGCATTTACATTATCCTGATACGATTTAAACTTTTCCATACAAAGGACGTTATCAAAATCGGCTATTAATAAGGTGTAATGCAGTATGTGCCTGCCATATACAATTGGAGAGTCAGATAGGTTTTTTGCTTTTATAGTAACAAAAATTGAATCCCCTATGAAGATTTCATTAGGATAGGTTTCCACAAAATGGCAAATAGATTTAACGTTTTTTACACCATATGATTTGCATTTGTAAAAACATGCATTTACGGATTTTTTTTGTTTTTCTTCTAACGAAAAAGCAGATTGAATTTTTCGAGTATTATTTGACTTATACGAACAACATAAATAAAAAAATCCCAGAAAAGTTATCAATAAGAATAACGCACAGATTATTTTGTTTATAAAACTATTATTGTATAAATACATTTTATGCACGCCCTCCAGAACAGGTTATGATACCACGATAATGTGGATCTGTACAAGCTTGTATTAACTCAATTGCACGACTTGATAACAAAATATTATCAGGATCAACATCTCCCATTATACTGCAACCCAGTTTGTCTTTGTGGGTTAATGAAAAAGAAGGCTCATCCGGTAACTGCGTACCTGAGCAATAAAAGGTATTGAAAAAACATGGGGTTCTCTCTATAATATAAAAAAACACCAAGTCCATATAGAAAGGAACCCCATGACTAGAAATATTATACACCTTACTCAAGGAATCTGCAAGTGCCAATTTGTCAAAGAAACTAAAAAAAACGGAATTATTTTCCATCATATTCGTTATGACGGAGAATTAGTCTGTCCTTGTTGTGGCAGTAGAAACGTCATTCGGAAAGGAACGGTGCACCGTTCCATTCAGGGTGTTCCTATTAGGTTCACGCCTGTTTATCTGGAATTGGATATCCCAAGAATTCAATGTAAGGATTGCCAAAAAGTTAGACAAATCAAGATATCGTTTGCCGATCCCTTTAAAAGGCATACAAAGAACTTTGAGAGCTTTGTCCTTTCTTTAATTGGCGTTATGACTGATGTGGATATTGCCAGACTGTTGCATGTTTCATGGGATACTATTCGCGAGATTGAAAGCGAGTATTTGAAAAAGCATTTTTCGCGTCCCTCTTTAAAAGACGTTCGCTGGATTGCAATTGATGAAATTGCAATCAAAAAAGGACATAAATACCTTACTGTTGTTATGGATTTAGAAAGCGGCAAAGTAATTCATGTGGGCTATGGAAAAGACGGAAAATCCTTGGAAATATTTTGGAAGCGGCTTAAAAGAAGCAAAGCCAGGATAGAATGCGTCAGCGTTGATCTGTCTCCTGCATATACAGCAGCGATAGAGAAACATATTCCCGAAGCAACGATAGTCTATGATCATTTTCATGTTGTCAAACTGTTTAATGATATGTTATCCAAAGCGCGCCGGGATTTATATAATAAACTTACCGACCAAGACGAAAAGCGTCTTGTTAAAGGAACTCGTTTTATATTGCTGAAGCGTCCAGAAAACCTTGATCCAGACAAAGGCGAACCGGAGCGCTTGCAAAAAGCTCTCGAATTGAACAAAGATTTGCTTAACTTATATTACCTTAAAGATGAGTTCAATTCTCTTTGGTCAACGCCAGACCGGACGATGGCTGAAGGGAAATTAAGCGACTGGCTGGCAACCGCAGAACAGATGCCCATACCAGCCTTGCAGCGTTTTTGTAAAAATATACGTCGTCATGCAATTGGAATAATCAACTGGCATGATTTTCCAATCTCAAGCGGACCATTAGAAGGTTTGAACAATAAAATCAAAACCCTTAAACGTCAAGCCTATGGCTATAGAAACCTTGAGTTTTTCAAACTTAAAATCTTGGCTATTCATACAACCAGGTACGCACTTGTCGGATGAACC
>JAZQDP010000130.1:0-4230 GCA_045546875.1 Thermoguttaceae bacterium
CTTGTCTTTTTGGCGTCTGAGGCGTCAAACTACGTTACCGGCATTGACCTGCTCGTTGACGGCGGACACACGCTCAACGCCTGGCTGACTCCGCTGGGAAGAGACGTTCCGCCGCGCGTTTCTCCCGAAGAAGAAATTCAGTCGCTGGTTCACGACATGCACGCTCTGGAAGTTCCCTGCAACGAAGACGGAATCAATTTCGATTATCATCCGGAAATCGCCAACGCCTACAAAGCCGCTTTCGGAATCAAATAAACACAACATAACAGACTCATCAGGCAACTGAGCGCCTGTATTAGTTAATCAAATAGCGCTTAACGCAAACGTCTCACATGCAACTAAAGGCAAACCGTTGCCAGATGAGTCTTGTAAATGCTCTTTATTTTAGAACATAAACAGCCAAGTGCAAAAACAGAGTTCTATATTGCATAAAGCGCAATGCAATTCTGTTATCCCTCTTCCAGCGTTTGTTTCATTTCTTCAACAAACATATTGTAGAATTCCATCATTGTTTGTTCTGACATGGCGTTAAGATCGTATTGACAGGAAATAAACGCTTCGTTCTGTCTCTGCATAACCCCGATTGAGATTGGCATATGCGGACGAATTGGCGGCGCGCCGATCATTCGGAACAACTGAAGCGGGTATTGGTCATGCTCAACTTTGATGTCGTCATTGTTACGATAATCCTCTTGCTGACAGCTTTTACAAATGTTGCCGACTGACGAAAGAGTAATTGTACAATAACAGTATTTGTCTGTTATGAGCCGGGATAAAAGACTGGGAAATTTATCGACAAAAGCGATCCCGTTAGTAAACGACGTCCCTAAATTGAAATTTCTGCATGTCGTAATTTTATCATGAATGCCATCGAGGAATTCTTTTGTTCGGTCGCACTCGACAGGTTTTCGATCAATAAAAATATACCCAACGATCATGGCGCATGGTATAGTTCGATGAAAATCGGTGCGAATATTCATCGGCATCAACAAGCGGAACCAGCGCTTTTGACGTTCGACAGCAGTGTTGTCAACCGGATATTTTTCGATCCATTTTCGGAGCGTAAGAAACAAATCGCGCATCATGAGCGTATTGACGCTAACGCCCTTTGTTTTTGCCAATTGTTTATATTGCAAGAAAAATTCCTGACCAAATCTACGCCAATACATAGGGCGCTGGTCTGATAATTGGGCGCTGGTCGCTTTCGGTTTCTTGAGGATTGACAACGGACGATGCAAAAGCCATTGTATAATCCCTTTGTATCTCGTATATAGCATCGTTGCAAAAGAAAACTTTTTCGATGGAACGAAATGGGACTCCGCGCGCCGGCCAAACAAACTAACATCCGGATGATAGTTTAATTCTTCAGTATTATCCTGACCATGAAGCAGTAAATCATATTCTTTTATCCAGTCTGCTAAAAACTGATTGACTCCAATACCGTCTCCAATCGTGTGATGAATATAGAATTCAAAAGCGACGCCATCAACGTATTCGCGAATAATAATTTTACCGCAGCATTTTTCGATGTTTATCGGTAGAACGTTTCTTGTTCCTTCGTCCTGTTCGATGGACTTCTCTGTCGTCTCGAACAATAGCGGCATAAGAAACTGATCGTCAACATTCCAATTGAACCTGTTTTTTTCTTTGGAGAGAACAGCTTTAAAAAGCGGTTCATGTTTTACAACTCGTTTGTATGCTTCTACGATTAAATCACGGTTTATTTTCCCCTTGAACGCCCATTCGATCATAATGACCATTTCACAACCTGGATGTTCGTCCAGAATCATATATTTTTCGAATGTGGTTAATGGAAATAAAGCCATGGTAAATTGTATATATGCGGTTTTATAACATTCAATTCCTTCATAAATGGCATGAACTTATTGAAAAAATATTTAGCTATTTAATAATATCGGAAATTTCGTTACTTTAGATAAAGGGAAATTTTTAGAACAATATTGTAAGAGAAGGAAGATGCAAAAAAAGAACTTGATAAACTTGCTGTTGAATATACTTTCTCTACTTGAAATTTCCAAAAATTAAGTAGAGAAAGTATATATTCTTGCCTTTTGTCTATTTTTTAATCTTTTCTTCGATGAACGCGGCGACTTCGTCTTTCTTAACGCGGGACTGTTCCAGCGTGTCGCGGTCGCGGACGGTAACGGTTCCGTCGACGAGGGTTTGGCTGTCAATCGTAACGCAGAACGGCGTGCCGATTTCGTCCTGACGACGATAGCGGCGTCCGATAGCGGCTTTTTCGTCATAGAAGCAGGGGAAATGCTCTTTCAGTTCCCCGTAGAGTTCAGCGCCCAGTTCCGGCATGCCATCTTTGCGAACCAGCGGCAAAACGGCGGCTTTGTACGGCGCCAGGCGCGGATGAAGACGCAAGACGGTGCGGGACGTCATGTTTCCGTTTTCGTCCGGCGCCTGATCTTCCTGGAACGCCTCGCACAGGAACGCCAGCGTCGCGCGGTCTGCCCCGGCAGACGGCTCAATAACGTGCGGGATAAAGCGTTTTTTGGTTAAATCGTCAAAGTAGGACATGTCCTTTCCGGAACCGCGATGTTTCGGCTTGCCGTTTTCGTCCAGTTCCAGCGTCAGCTGACCGTCTTTGGCAACCAGCTTGCCTTCCATGTGACTTCTCAAGTCGAAGTCGCCGCGGTGAGCGATGCCTTCCAGCTCGCCGAACTCGCCCGGCTGAAGGAACGGATAAGAGTATTCGATGTCCGCCGTGCCGGTGGAATAGTGCGCCAGTTCTGCCTGTTCATGGTCGCGCAAACGCAGACGGTCGCCCGCCAACCCCATTTTCAGATACCATTCGTAACGGCGATTGCGCCAGAATTCGTACCACTGTCGCGACTCTTCCGGCGGGCAGAAGAATTCAATTTCCATCTGCTCAAACTCGCGGGATCGGAACGTGAAGTTTCGCGGGGTGATTTCGTTGCGGAACGATTTCCCGATCTGACCGACGCCGAACGGAACGCGAACGCGGGTTGAATCGACCACGTTGCGGAAGTTGACGAAAATTCCCTGCGCCGTTTCCGGACGTAAAAACGCGGCGTTTTCTTCCGTACCTAGCGCGCCGACAATCGTCTTGAACATGAGGTTGAACTCGCGCGGTTCGGTCAGCGTGCCGACGTGTTTCGCTTCCGGAGCCAAGACCTGGGAGAAGTCGTTAAGCGTGGTCAGAGAAGTTAAATCCGACGTAAACTTGAGTTCCCCTTCGTCTTTGGCGCGGAGGTTGAAGAACTTCATGGCGCGGCGATGGATTTCCTGTTCGGCGTCTTCCGCCTTCGGGTCTGCGGTGATAAACGCCTTCTGTCCCTTGCATTCCGCCCAGCGACCGAGCATCTGGTCGTATCGGTATCGCCCCTTCGTTTCGGTGCAGTCCACCATTTCGTCGTGGAACAGGTCGTAATGCCCAGAGCATTTCCAAACCTGCGGGTGCATAATAATCGAGCAGTCCAGCCCAACCATCTCAAACCTGGACGGCGCGCCGGGCATGAGAACCATCTCGTTATGAGACTGAATCATGTCGTGCCACCACGCTTCTTTAACGTTGCGCTTGATTTCGACGCCCAGGGGACCATAGTCCCAAAATCCATTCAAACCGCCGTAGATTTCGCTCGACTGGAACAGGATTCCGCGGCGTTTGCAAAGCGTTACCAGATTTTTCATTTTATCGGGATTGAAGTTCGATTCTGCAGACATGGTAAATGTGTAAGTTAGGGTTAGGAAATTCGTTATGCAAAATTGTCGAAAAACGGCAGACAAGCCGGGAACGCAAGTTCCTGAGTCTACCGCATCGCAATTCAAATACAGTTTAGTTATTATTCCATATTATTATAAAAAAGTCCATTGAATAACGGGACTACGCTTATATACTGGAATTTACGGTATTTCGCGATTTTCGCACCTGCTTAAAAATAATACAAAAGGTACAAAAAATATGGGTTCAAATAACCAGAAATAACCAAAGTATAGTTAAGATAGAAAAGATGTCAAGGGGCGCTAGTCGTTATAAGTTATGGGGTTGCGTTCAAAATTGGGGGGCGCTGAAAATTAACTGTTTGACCAGTATAAATCCCAGGCGTCGTTGTGAACGGCACAGACGATGCTTAACATTCTGTTTAAATTTTCAATCTTCCATCTGGCTCCGGTTTGTTTCAAGCGACGTCCTACAACCTGTTTGCAAGCCCCTTCAATTTCTCCGCTGCCTATTGCGTA
>JAZQDP010000131.1:0-4177 GCA_045546875.1 Thermoguttaceae bacterium
CAGTAATCTCCCAGTAATCTCCCAGTAATCTCCCAGTAATCTCCCAGTAATCTCCCAGCAATCTCCCAGCAATCTCCCAGCAATCTCCCAGCAATCTCCCAGCAATCTCTTTTTTCGAAAAATTTTTAAAAAATTTCCCAAAAATGCGCACATCTTTTCTGAATTTATGTTAAAATATAGATTAAGTAGTAGTATAAGAAGATATATTTCAAAGCGTTTTTCCGTTTTCGGGTATTCCGAAATGGGGAATTTGTTTTGTGGTTTAACCTAACAATACGTTTATTAGAAAGCGCGTATCCATGTTAAATTTACGTCGAATCGCAGTTTTGTTGTCCGTTGCCGCGTTGTCAGTCAGCGCCGTCCGCGCGGACGTTGTAACCTATTTTGATTTTGAAACCAGCGGCGGAGTCAATTCTCAGCTTACGCCAACCGTAACCGGTTCGCCAACAAACGTTACTGGTAAATACGGTCAGGCGATGAACTTTGCCTTGGGCGACAGGTGGATTGTTACCGGCGAACAGCTTACCAATTTCCTGTCCTCGATAGACAAAACCTGTACGGTCAGCTTCTGGGCAAAGTCCAATAGCGACACCGTCTCGGCAGGACAATGGAAACTGGCTTACTGGCTATCCAGCAGCGAGGCGATCGAAGCTAATCTTGCCGCGAACTCTCAAAATTATCGAAATATGTTTACGCACTATGCGTACGATAACGGTAACCATATTTATTACGATTCTGGCGTTTCTGGTTACGACCGAATTGATACCGCTACCTCTGCGGCAACGTACCCCACAGACGAATGGGTGCATTGGACGTACGTCAAAGACGCTAACTCAGGTTCAATGAAAGTTTATCGCAATGGCGTTCAATTAATGTCCGGAGGCGATAAAAAACGTAGTATTGGCGGCATGGTTGCTCTGGCTCTTGCCCATGACCTATCCATTCAAATGGACGATTTCGTTGTTGACAGCAAAGCGTTAGGCTCCGGTGAAGTCCTCGCGCTGGCAACGTCTCAAACCGCGTTGGTTTCAGACGTCATGAACCGTTCGCTCAGCAACGCCAGCATGGAAATCAGCCCCGGCGGAATCGGAACCGTCGGAACGATGCGCTTTATTCAGCAACAGAACATGGCATACGGTCGCGGAGATTACGCTTCGCAATCTTCAACAACCAACAGCGCCCCAGCTTCTCGAGCCGTTGACGGCAATACCAACACAACGTGGGGCGGCGGCAGTATGATTCATACTTCTAACAGCCTTGGCGAATGGTGGCAAGTCCAGTTCTCCGATACAGACGTTCCTGTCGATAAGGTTACCATCTGGAACCGTTCAGAAGGTAACGGTTGCGATCAGCGATTGGGGAATTTTACGATGAATTTCTATACCGAAAATCCAACGGAAAACGCCTCCGCGACGCCGGTTTATTCGTACACCTATTCCGGCACGTTCCCCGGCGGTTCTGGGACGATCGATTTGCCGGATACGTTCAACGCCAGCTGGGTTCGCATTACCAACGGCATCGCTCAACCGTTGAACATTTCCGAAGTTCAAGTTTACACCCCAACAGACAACGGCGGCTTTTCCGCAACAAGCAATAACGGCGCAATGATTGACGGCAAAAATTATCAGTCGTACAATTTGACGCTTTCAAATAATTCCGTTTTGACGATGGATATTGATTCCACCGGCAACGATAAATTGTCGGTTTCCGGCGCTTTGACCATGGGCGGAACGCTGAATTTAAACATTTTAGACGCCAGTTCCATTACGGCGGCGGATATTCCAAAATTATTGGCTGCCAATTCCTTCTCGGGCAAATTTGACAAAATCACCTTCTCAGGCGATGTGGCTGGATTTGATGCCAAAAACATTGTAATTCGCAACTTTGTTAATGAAAATCTTCGAGCAGAAGAAATGGTTCACTGGAATGCCAATCCAGAGGATAAGAATTTTGCCAACGTCAATAACTGGTCTTCCAATCCCGCAAACCAAAATGTTGCCGTTGGTCTGTACGCAGACGAAGCGGCAGACATGACGCTTAACACGTCGATGTCGCTGGGTTATATGCACTTTGGATATAGCCAAGCGGTTGGAAAAGCTTCTTTAACGTTGCAAAATGGCGCAAACCTGTCTGTTACTGGCATGGGAATAGGAGAGAACGCCCAAAATACTCCCGTAACCCTTACTGTTGAATCCGGCGCAACGTTGACGGATTCTGGAGACATGTACGTCGGGCACGCCGGTCATGGAATTCTCAACGTAAATGGCGGAACGGTTACAGCTAACCAACTGTTTGTGGGATACTTTGCTGATTCGACAGGCGTTGTTAATATTACCGGCGGAGAAGTTACCGTGGCGCAAGAATCCAATATCGGCAACTCTGGCGCGGGACAAGTTACCGTTTCCGGCGATGGGAAACTTACCTTTAACAGCAACGTTCGCATTGCTAACAACGGCGGCGGTCCGTCGTTTATCAATATCGAAGGTAATGGTCAGGTTACAGTTCCTCGCATTTTTGTTGGACAACGAGGCGCTCAAAAAGGTTCTATGACCCTTTCCGATAACGCTAAATTAACGGTTACGGATTACCTTCAAATCGGTACAAACACCGACGGTTCTGGAACGATGACGCTTACCGACAATGCATCCGTTGTGGTTACCGGGGCGGGAACGTCTTTCATTGGTTATGACTCTGGAACAAACGTTCTTAACGTCGCGGATAACGCTACTTTTGATATAACAGGTCGATTGGTTTATATTGGTCATGCCGGTACGGGTACGATTAATCAAACTGGCGGAAAAATAACCTTAACAACCACTGCCGAAATCTATAACGCTGACTCTGCTTCGGGCGCTTCTAACATTAACATTTCCGGCGGAGAGTTTAATGCCAACGGTCAGTTTATTGCCGGCACACGTGGGACGTCAACCATTAACCTTTCTGGCGACGGCGTATTCAATGCTAATAAGCAGTTTGTTGCCGCGCCGGGCTATGCGCAAACCTCAATTTCGTTTATTAACCAAACTGGCGGCGAGTTTAACGCCAACCAAGGCATTCAATACGGTTTCAACGCCAACCAAGGGACGGGCATTTACAATCTGTCAGGCGGTACGCTAAACGCGACGTCCATTACCCGGTTAGCGGCTTCAACAAAACTCAACGCCCAATTCAACATGTCTGGCGGCGAGGCAAATATTGGAACGTTGGCTATTCCTGCCCACTTTACCGGCGGGACGCTTAACGCCACAACGATTGACACATCAATCACGACAACCGACACGTTCCAGCAATCTGGCGGAACGCTGACCATCGGCGGAACAAATACAATTGGAACAACCACCATTACCGGTAATTTCTTGGCGGCGACTCAGCTAGACGCTACCAACATTGCCCGAACCGGAACCGCGTTCCAAGATTCCAATTATAACACCACATTCCTCCCTTCGCTTGCCAATGACGGCAACTACAACGATAACAACTTCTCACATACCAGTACAAGTAATGTTGCTCATTACTGGGGAGTTTCGTACAACGAAGACGTCAATTTCGGCAAAGTCGCCATTTATAACCGAAACTTCGAAGGCATTGACGTTCGCCTTACTGATGGCGTTGGCTTTTATGTTGACGTTTTAGACGGCTCAGATAACGTCGTTTGGCGCTCGCAAACCTATCAGGGCGGTGGATTCAAAGGATTTGCAGTTGATGTACCGTATGATGTCGTGGGACAGAAGATTCGCGTTGTTCGCGGCGCCGCAACGACCGCCCCGCTCAACCTGACAGAAGTTGAAGTTTTCGCTTACAGCTCTGAAATTGATACATCCAACATGCCGACGATGAAGTTTGAGATTCAGAATCCCAACAGCTACGACCAGCTCGTCTTGCAGGGCGATTCGTTCGACATCGGTTCCGGTTTAGCCGCTTTGGACATTTCCTCATTGGATCCGAGCGCATTGCGTACCCCGAAGGGATCGACAACCCTGTTTGAGCTGATCGCTCTGCCAGACAGCGTTGACATTTCGGGCGTCTTTGCAGATATTGCTTTGCCGGAACTCGACGAAGGATATTCCTGGGATCTGGCTCAGCTGTATACAGACGGCATTATCGCCTTGATCGCGCCGCAGCCTTCTCCGAGCGAAGTTCCGGAACCGTCAACCTGGGCGCTGCTGATTCTCGGCGC
>JAZQDP010000132.1:0-3916 GCA_045546875.1 Thermoguttaceae bacterium
CGTTAGGAACTGTATAAACTGTATAAACACGTGTTACATATTTATACGACAATATTGCGCTTGATGGTCTTTATCAAAAATAAAAAAGTGGAGAAAAATCTCCACTTTTTTAAAAATCATTTTTTAGAAAATGGAAACTAGTTAGAAGTGAGGAGTGAGGAGTGAGGAGTGAGGAGTTGGCGCAAAGCGTTCCTCAAAAATTATTTCCTCTTACCACTTTCTACTAACCACTTACCACTTAATTCCATGCAGTTATTGATTCGCGATTTAACGTATTCCCTGGGCGGTCTGCCGCTGATTGAACACGCCGACTTGAACGTCGAAGCCGGTCAGCGTCTGGCGTTGATCGGTCGCAACGGCGCGGGCAAGACGACGTTTCTAAACCTCATTGCCGGCGAACTGACGCCTGACTCCGGTGAGATTGTCAAGTCGCAGGGACTGAAAATCGCGTCGCTGTCGCAGGAAGTTCCCCGGGATTTCTCCGGGTCAATCTACGACATCGTAACGGAGGGACTGGGGGAAGACGGCAAACTGCTTTCCCAGTACCATAAAGCGTCGCAGGCGTTGGCGGCGGGCGACGAGCGGGCGGCAAAGGAACTCGACCGGCTTCAGCAGGAACTGGACAGGAAGAACGCCTGGAACCTGTCGCAGCGCGTCGATACGATCTTGACGCAAATGCGGCTGACGGAATCCGATTTTTCGCAGATGGACGATGCGTCTGTCATATCCGCCGGACGCAAACGCCGAACGCTGCTGGCAAAGGCGCTGGCGGCTCAGCCGGACGTCCTCCTTCTCGACGAGCCGACCAACCACCTCGATATAAGCGCCATTGAACTGCTGGAAGAGCGTCTGGCTGGGTTCCCCGGGGCGATAATATTTGTAACGCACGACAGAGCGTTTCTCCGCCGGCTGGCGACGGGAATAATCGAGCTGGATCGCGGGGCGCTCTTAAAGTACCCGTGTTCCTACGACGACTACCTCGTCAAGCGGAAAGAGTACCTCGAAACGCAGGCAAAACAGGTCGCGCTGTTTGAGAAGAAGCTGGCGCAGGAAGAAGTCTGGATTCGTCAGGGCATCATGGCGCGGCGAACGAGAAACGAGGGGCGCGTTCGCGCCTTAAAGGCGATGCGGGTCGAAGTGCAGAAAATCCGCAAGCTGGAATCGGTCGCGAAGCTCAACATTCAGGAAGCGTCCGTTTCCGGGCGACTTGTGTTACAGGCGACAGACATCTCTTTTTCGTTTCGCAACGACGACGGTTCGACAACGACCATCGCTGACCATTTGACGTGTCGAATCATGCGCGGCGACCGGCTGGGCGTTGTCGGCCCCAACGGGACGGGCAAGACAACGCTCATTCGCCTCCTGCTGGGCGAGCTTCAGCCGGACTCCGGCTCGGTTCGCATGGGAACGGAACTGCAAATCGCCTACTTCGACCAGCTTCAGGAAACGCTCGACTTTGAAAAGACGGTTATCGACAATGTAACAGACGGCGCGGAGTACGTCTACGTCAACGGGCAGAAAAAGCACGTTTTGGGCTATCTGGAAGATTTCCTCTTTACCAACGCCCGGGCGAAAGACAAAGTCAAGTTCCTTTCCGGCGGAGAGCGAAACCGGCTTTTGCTGGCGCGGCTGTTCCTTAAGCCGTGCAACGTGCTGGTCATGGACGAACCGACCAACGACCTCGACGCTGAAACGCTCGAACTGCTGGAAGAAAAGCTGGGCGACTTTGCCGGGACGCTTATCGTCGTCAGTCACGACCGGGAATTTCTCAACAACGTTGTAACAGGAATTCTCGCCGTTGAGGGGAACGGATTCGTCCATCAGTACGCCGGCGGCTACGACGACTACGTATCGCAGCGCGTCGCCCCGCCGTGGGAAACGGCTGTCAAAGAGGAACCGAAAAAATCCAAAGCGGTTCAGAAACCCAAACCCGCCGACAGCAAACCGAAACTGACGTATAAAGAAAAACTGGAACTGGAAAAGATTCCCGAGGAAGTCGAAAAGCTGGAATCGCAAATCGCCCAGCTCGACGACCGGATGTCCCAGCCCGGCTTTTACCAAAGCGCGTCCGAGGAAATTGCCGCCACAACCCGTCAGCGGGAAGACCTCCAAAACAAGGTCGACGCGCTGTACGAGCGCTGGGAGGAATTGGAGGCGAAGCTGTAGGCAGTAGGCAATAGGCAGTAGGCAGTAGTGTTTCGCCTTCGGCGAATTAAACAACTCCTCACTCCTAACTCCTAACTCACATAACCAATGATGAAACACATAGAAATCATTACCACCTGTCCTGACGAAACAGTCGCTCAGCGCATTGGTCGCCTGCTGGTTGAATCCGGGCTGGCAGCATGCGCTCAGATTTCGGCGCCAATTACAAGCGTTTATCGCTGGAAAGGGGCGATCGAAACCGCTCAGGAATATTACCTTGTCCTCAAGGCGAAAGAGTCGGACTTTCAGAAAGTCGCGGACGTCATTCAGCGCGAGCATCCGTACGAAGTCCCGGAGATTATCGCCCGACCCATTACGCACATCAGCAGCTCCTATCGGAGTTGGCTGGAAGAATAATTCGGAATTCGTAATTCGGAATGCGGAATTATTTTTGTTTTCCGCGAAGTGTAATTGCTAATTACTAATTGCTAATTATGATATATTTATCCCTTCAGTCGGTCAGAAAACATTTCAGCGCAGACCCGGTTTTAATGGACGTCAATTTTGAGATCCGTCCGGGTGAGCGCGTCGGGCTTGTCGGTCCAAACGGAACCGGCAAAACGACGCTCATGAAAATTATCGCCGGGAAAGAGGACGCGGACGGCGGCAAGATCGAAATTCACCCGTCGGTCAGAATGGGGTATCTGGAACAGACGCCAGACTATTCCGCCGGTCGAACGCTGATTGAAGAAGCGCGTCATGCTTTTGACGAGATTCTGTCGATGCACAAACAGGCGGAAGAACTGGCAGCGGCGATGGCGGTTGAGCAGGACGCGAAAGAACTGGAACGTCTGGCGATAAAGTACGACAATCTCCAAACGGTTCTGCACGCTCACGATGCGTACAATATAGACTACAAAGTCGAGCGCGTTCTGGAAGGGCTTGGCTTCGCCCGAAGTCAGTTCAATACGATGGTCGAGCAGCTTTCCGGCGGTGAGCAGAATCGGCTCATGCTGGCGAAACTTCTGCTGGCGGAACCGGATTTGATGCTTCTCGACGAACCGTCAAACCACCTCGACATTGAGGCGACGGAATGGCTGGAAGACTTCATCGCTAACGGAACCGCGGCTGTTCTGGTCGTCAGTCACGACCGCTATTTTCTCGATAAAACGACTAACAGAACCCTCGAACTGTTTCGCGGCACGGTCGATTCCTATACCGGGAACTTCTCCGCCTACTGGACGCAAAAGGCGGAACGGCTGGCGGTCGAAACCAAGACGTACGAAAAACAGCAGGAAGAAATCGAAAAGGCAAAAGAGTTTATTCGCCGAAACCATTACGGCATGAAAGCCGGTCAGGCGGAAGACCGGCGGAAAAAGCTCGAACGCATCGTTCCCGTCCCGCCGCCGCGAAAAATCGAAGTCCCGCCGATGGGGTTCTCCAAACCGTCCCGTTCCGGCGACGTCCCGCTCAAGGTCGTCAACCTTAAAAAGAGCTACGACAGACCGCTGTTCAAAAACGTTACATTTACCATTCAGCGTGGAGAACGCTGGGGCATTCTCGGACCCAATGGGGCTGGCAAGACGACGCTTTTGCGATGTATTTTAGGGAAAGAGTCTCCCGACGCCGGACAGACCCAAATCGGCGGTGCAGTCAGAATCGGGTACTTCGATCAGCAGCTTCACGAAGTCCCGGACGACGCGGAAGTCATCGACTCGATTATTCCACCCAAAGAGGAAATCGTCCGAACGGGCGAAAGCAAAGGCGGGTT
>JAZQDP010000133.1:0-8824 GCA_045546875.1 Thermoguttaceae bacterium
AACAAAAAATATCTTATAGTTCATAGGTTATTTCTTTATAGGAATTTACTTAATATACCAAATAATCCATCTTTAGTATATCAAATAATATCATTTTTTGCAAGGGGGTTATAAATCCCAAAAATTCAAATACGCAATTTGTTACAGAAAAATTATTATTTTCCGCGATGAACAATTGATTTGTATCTATATTCCTTGTTAAATATAGCTATGACTAGCAGTAAGGAACCGATTAAAATAAAAAAAGGATAGGCAAATACCCCGCGCCAATATTTTCTTATTGATTTACCACAATATCCAACGCTAATAAACGCCATGAAAAACATTAGCAAATAAGACCCCAATGCAGCCCCGGCGCCGAGCGCTATGTTGAGTTTCCAATCCGTTCCCGGAATCAGTGGCGTTTTTAAAATCAAAGCGCAGACAAAAATAACAAAAGTGGCTAAGGTGATTAGTCCTGTAACTAAAGGGCACGTAGCGTTCCAAAACAAATCCAATTTTTGTATGGGGCGATGAAAAATTCCTGCGAGAGCTTTTCCCGCAAAATGGAAATTCATCTTTGCCCCGTACATCCAGCGATATAATTGTGATATCCAAGTATTGAATTCGACTGGTTGCTCATCGTAGAATTTAGCTCGCAATGTATGAGTAATTCGCTTATCTTTTAAAATCGTATTGGCAGTAAATTCAAAGTCCTCAGTAAAGGTGTGAGCCGTCCAGCCCTCCGGTTCAACGCATTCTTTCAGGAATGCAAAGCCAGTGCCTTCAACAAAACAGGATAACCCCAATCGTCTGCGCGGCATATTGTAAGCGCGAGAAACTACAAGCCAATGAGTTGCACACATGTTAGCAACCCAATTTTCTTCCGCATTGATTGAATCGCGAAACCCCAAAATCGCCTGCGCCTCTCCAGATTGAAGCCCCGCATTGATTTCGGTTAAAAAACCTGCGTCTGCAATGTTGTCTGCATCAAAAATGCAATAGGCATCAAACCTGTCGGCATAATCCTTTTTAATTCTGTCTATGGCATAAGTTAAAGCAGTGCCTTTAGAAGGACGATCCGTTTGCGTCAATTCCCAAACCACAGCGCCGTGTTCCAAACCAACAGCCGCCGTTTTATCTGTACAATTATGAGCAATGAGAAAAACCTCAAAACTGTCTGATGGATAATCCTGGGCTTTAAGACTATCGATAAGTTTCCCAACAACCATCTCTTCATTGCGTGCACAAATTAAGACCGCAATCTGTAAATGTACATTCGGCTCTGGAAATGGCTTATCTTTGTAATTCCCTACGATTATCATGACTACAAGCCATAATAAATAGGGAAGAAACAATAATTGAATCGCCAGAATTATAATAGTCAAATATGACAAGATAGCGCTACAATCTTTCGATATCTAAAAAAGGATAATTGAAAGTTCCTCGGTAAAAGCTGGCTGTTCCCTCTGGTTTGAACTATTCAACCGGCTTAAACACCAAACCTGAAAGCAATTTTGGATAAAAGTAGGTGCTTTTTTGAGGCATGCGTTCACCTGCAATACACAGCGTTTTGATGTTCTCAACGGTTGCTGGCATGACTAACGCCGCCATCGGGAATGTTGCCGTCTTAAGTCCATCGTCAACTTCGCTAACCAGGTGAACATACTTAGGTTTAACTTCAGAAGCTGGCGGCATTTTAAGCAAGGTTTCACAAATAAGTTTGTGAAGAATACTTACCCCCAACGCTTGCCAATCTTCGTTATGATCTGGAGTAACCTGAGCAATTTTTGCACGACCGGCGTCCGTCAGCTTCACTAAAGACCATTTATTGTCTTTCCGGGTATAAAGCGCGATTCTGGACTGATCTGAACCGGTTTCGAGGTCTTCCCACATTGTATAGCAGGAATCTGTCCCCTCAAGAGTTTCTTGCAGAGTAAAACAATCTCCCAGTGCGTTAAGCAGTTCAGCCTGATCAAATTCGGGCGCATTTGGAAACAACCGGTGCGTCGGAAGAACCAGCAAACCGGGATCGTCCATAGCAACAAACATCGACAAAACAAATTGCGCTGGATGGTCAGACGGCAAACTGCCGCCATACATTTGAGCAACGTGATCTCGATAATTGCATGCGGTTTCATATCGATGATGACCGTCGGCAATAAATACAGGTTTATCACCCATCAAAGCAATAACCTTAGCAATAATTTCAGAGTCCGTTACAACCCACAATCGATGAACAACACCCAAATGGTCTGTCGCCTCTAGCGGTGGCGCAGCAGCGGTCGCGTTATCGAGAATCGTTTGAACCTCATTTTGAGGATCCGGATAAAGACCAAATATTTGACTGAGGTTTGTTTTCGTTGTCGTGGTAAGCATGAGGCGATCCGCCTTTGCCGCGGCATGAGTCAATTCATGAGGAAAAACCATCCCTTCTCCAAAACGCTGCACCTGCAATCCTGCCATAAACCCTTTACGGAGAACCTTTTTTCCTGCGTATTCGTATTCTTGCGTGTAGACATAAATTGCCGGCTGCGATTCCAACGCCAAAACGCCGTTCTCTTTCCAGGATTTAAGCGTTTTAGCCGCGCGAGTATAACGATTGTTGGCTTCGTCGTCAGTCGGAAGCATTTTATTGAGAATTAAACGAACGCAATTGTACTCGCTTTTAGCGTAAAGTTCATCTTGAAGCGATTCATCGATTACGTCGTACGGCGGGGCGACAACGTTAGACAGCGTCCCTACATGACCGAGGTCGTAACGAAGACCGCGAAAAGCTTGAATGCTTGGCATTATGTACTCCTTATTAGGTTAGTGGTTAATATATAGGTGATTTAGTTGCGAATTGCATGAGGAATTATGAGGCGTTTAAGGAATCCCGAATTAATCATAACTCTTTTATCTAAAAAAACAACCGGGGGCTGACTTTATACATTATAAGAAAATACCAAAATATACACTACAGCTAGCCCATCACTCCTAAATTATCACACTATTTGAGCATTCTCTATAATGAGCCAATTCTGCTCGATAACCTTTGCCAAGAATCTTTTTATGCGTCGTAACAACCTGATACTCGGTATTGTTATTTTCAGAAATATGCCCCAACATAACGGTTTCCAGTTTTTGACCATGATGAAGCAGCAATTCAGCCGCCTCTTCATTGGAAAGATGGCCGTATGAAGAACGAATTCGATCTTGTAATTCTTGTGGATATTCCCCATATTTGAGCATAATCGGGTCGTAATTGCTTTCCAGCAGCGCCCCGTTGACAGACTCTACAACGCTTGGCAATTCATTAAAAACGCAACCTAAATCAGTGAAGATTCCAAAACGTTTTTTCCCGTCGTCAGCCACAAAACAAACGCCGTCAACAGCGTCGTGAGTTGTTCTTATCGTTTCAATCCTGGTTCCGTTAAAACGAATCGTCTCGCCAGACTCGAAATAATTCACATTACTAACTTCCCCGATGCAGTACTTCATTCTGTCAAAGGTTTTTGGAGTCGTCCAAATCGGAATACCGAATTTTCGGTTATAGACGCCAGCACAAGAGACATGGTCTGAATGTTCGTGGCTGATCAACAACGCATCTATCGAACAAATATCGATATTAAAGCGCGCTAACCGATCTTTAGCCTGTTTGCCGCTAATCCCGGCGTCAAACAACAGCTTGACATTGCCGGTCTCTAAATAAATGCAGTTGCCTTTACTTCCTGATTGCAGGGCAATTATTCTCATCGCATCCTTTCCGATTATTATCCATTTGTTGGAAAAAAATATTTCGTATTTTATCAATGAACAACACATTTGTCAAGACATAGAGACAATTTTCTTGCCATTTGGGGCGCCGAAAATATTTTAGCGCGACTTCCATAAACAATAATACGGGCGATTACCCTAAAAATTTTTGACTTTATTGACAATTATTCCAATCTTTCTCTTGTTTTTTGCTTTTAATCGTCGTATAATAACCACTGTTTCGATAACGCAATTGCGTTGCCAAGTTTTATCCCTCCCTGCGTTTTCTCTATTTCCTGCCATGAAACGTTTTTCTGTTACATTGATTGTTGTCGCCCTGTTTGCCGGGTTCGCGTCTGCGTCGGCAAGCGCAAACGAGGTTGTGTTCCAAATCGGCTATCCGGACGGGAGAGCCGCCGAGTTCCGCAAATGGATTAAATGGGAAGATTTCTTTGAGCAGGAAAATCCCGTTGTCTGCGATTTTACCGTCGGGAAATCTCTGACGCGAGATTGGCTTCCGTGGCACAACAGCACGAGAGAATGGCACGCCGCCGGGCGGTCGTTTACCGGGCGAATTCATTTCAACAGCCCCAAGGCGTACGACGTTCCCCTCTATTTGGTTGTTGGAACGTGTTTCGGACATCCGACGGAGCCGTCGCTGATAAACGTTACCGTCAACGGGACAGCGGTCGAGCCGGTTCGCGTTAAGCCGGGACCGCCGGGATTCCCCAAATATCAGGCGCAAACCGACAACGGCTGGCCGGAAACCAACGTCGTTCCCATTCCCGCCGGGCTTGTCAAACAGGGAGAAAACGTCCTCGACATCCGCCTGACGGACGGGAGCTGGTCAATTTACGATTATCTTGTTCTTCAGACGTCAGACGTTCCCCCAGCTCAGGTTAAAGTGGAAGACGCGCTCAAGTCCAAATTTGAGCCGGGCGGAGACATGGACGACGTCAAAGAGATTCTCTTTGCGGTTCATAAACCCAGCTTCGACGGGCACTGGTACGCCTCGTTTGGATACTATGCGTGTAACGTCGACACTCACCCGTTCCCGCTGGGCGAAGGGAGCAGCCTGAGAATTCTCAACGTCAAAACGGGCGAAGTCAGAACCATTTTCGAGGACAAGCAGGGCAACATTCGCGACCCGCAAATTCATTACGACGGCAAGAAGGCGATCTTTTCGTATCTAAAAGCGGGGACGAAGCATTATCATCTGTACGAAATCAATCTGGACGGCACAGGCTTGCGCCAGATAACTACCGGCTCCAACGCTCAGGGCGAGGACGACTGGGACGACATCGAGCCGACGTATCTGCCCAACGGCGACATCGTCTTTTGCTCGTCGCGCGCCAAACGCTGGGTGCAGTGCTGGCTTGTCGGCGTAGCGACGCTGTATCGCTGCGGTCCCAACGGCGAAAACGTCCACGCCATTTCCAGCAACCCGGAACAGGAAAACACGCCCTGGGTGCTGTCCAACGGTCAGCTGATCTACATGCGCTGGGAATACATCGATCGATCGCAGGTGCATTATCATCATCTCTGGACGGCGAACCCGGACGGCACGCGACATCAGATTTATTTTGGAAACCTCAATCCCGGCACGACCATGCTGGCGGCGAAGCCGATTCGTTACAAGGACTCCGTCCCGGACGAACAGCGGCGTTATCAGGTTGTCTGTACGTTCTCCCCGGGACACGGCAGACGCGAACATTACGGAACTGTTACACTCATCGATCCCCGCAACGGACCGGACGATTTAGCGTCTACGCGGAGCATATCCACCTCGGCAAACTACGCCGACCCGTGGGCGTTTTCAGAAGACTCGTTTATCGCCGCCAAAAACTCTCATCTGGTCGTCATGGACGGCGACGGGCGGGAAGCGGATCTGTACGCTCTGCCGGAGGAAGAAGCAGCGCAGAAGTTCTGGATTTCCGACCCCCAGCCGGTAATCGTTCGACAGCGCGAGCCGGTTATTTCCGATACGATTGATACAACGCCAAGAGAAGCCCCAACCGGGCGCCTGGCGATGGCGGATCTGTATCAGGGCAGACGAATGAAAGACGTCCCCCGCGGCACGGTGAAAAAGTTGCTGATTATGGAACCGCTGCCGATTCCCGTCCATTACAACGGCGGGATGATGTCCATTTCCACCGGCGGCACGTTTGCTCTGGAACGAATCGTCGGAGAAGTCCCGGTTAACGAAGACGGTTCCTGTTACATGGAACTGCCGGCAAACCGTTCTCTGTTTTTTATCGCTCTGGATAAAGACGGCAAAGCGGTAAAGAGAATGCACTCGTTTACCACGCTCATGCCGGGCGAAAACGCGACGTGTATCGGCTGTCATGAACAGCGCACGCAAACGCCGACCGCGGCGGATCAAAAACAGCTCTTTGAAGCGATGAAGCGTCCGCCGGTCAAGCCGCAGAAGGTGGAAGGCGTTCCGGAAGTGTTCGACTACATGCGCGACATTCGCCCCATTGTCGACAAGTACTGTCTGGAATGTCACTCAGAGGACAATATGCAGGCGGGCGTTAATCTTTCCAGCGACTTGAAAGCGTCGCCATTTGTCGCGTCGTACTCTACGCTAAGCCATCGCAACGGCGGAATGCTGGGCGACAACCGCAACCGGCCTCAAAGCGATTTCCAGCCGTACGAGATCGGTTCCGCCGCCAGTACGTTCTACAAGCTGCTCGAAAACGGACATCCGGATAAAGACGGCAAAGTCCGTTACACGGTAACGCCGGAAGATTTACGCATGGTTCGATACTGGATTGAATCGGGCGCCAACTATGCCGGCACGTACGCCGCCGACGCCTGCGGAGAGTTGCGGTGGGGGTATTCGCCCTTTGATTCGGAAGGCAGAGAAAATGGTCATCAGGTTTACGAAGACGTCAATTGGGAGGAAACGAAGGCGATGGCGGAGGTTGTCAACCGCCGCTGCGCGTCCTGCCATCAGGGAGAAAAACGTCTGCCGTCCCGCTTGACAGACCAGACGAAATTTGCCAATCCCGGCTGGACGGTCAACCTGTCGCACCCGGAAAAGTCCCGGCTGATTCGCGGTACGTTGGCAAAGGAAGCCGGCGGACTTCAGCGCTGCTGGAAAGAAGTAGATGGAAAACGCGTCCCGGAAGTCGTGTTCAAAGACAAGTCCGACCCGGACTACCAGACTTTGCTCAAGGCAATCGAACGCGGTCGTCATTTTGTTACAGTTGAACGAACGCATTTCAGTTTCGCTCCGACTCAGCCGTTCTATCCGAACGAATGGTACGTTCGGGAAATGAAACGCTACGGCGTCCTTCCTCCGGATTTCCAGTTCGGAACGCCGCTTGACCCGTACGAAACCGACCGGAAGTACTGGGAAGCGCTGCAAAGCGAATGGCAAGTGAAGGGGAATTAGCAATTAGTAATTAGCAATTATGCAAGCGATCCGCGATGGTTGATTGCGGGACAGCACAAACAATTCGTAAAAAGACAACGATTTTTACGCAATAGAGCCTTGACTTTTCCTTTGCGTTGATTTATATTTGACAGTATTGAAGGGAAGTTTTCCCGTTGTCAATGCTGATATATTATCAACCCGAAAAGGAGAAGTCAATGAAACGCGCTTTTACGTTTTTCCTGTTTGCTGTTGTAACAGTTTTTTCGTGCTGTCTTTTGGCGCAAGAACCGTCAGCGCCGAAAGTCGAGTCAGGCTACGCGGTTGAGCCGGTTTCGTTTCGCGACGTCATGCTGACGGACTCGTTCTGGGCGCCGCGGCAGGAAATCAACCGGACGAAATCCATCTCGTACGCCTTCGATCAGTGCGAGAAGACCGGGCGGGTGAGCAATTTCTGGCTGGGCGCGAACACGGCTCCGCTGGGTACGAAATACGTTACGCCGCAGTTCAACGACACCGATATTTACAAGGGAATCGAAGCCGCGTCGTTCTCGCTGGCGACTCATCCGAATCCGGAAATGAGCCGCTACCTGGACAGATTGATCTGCATTATCGGCGCGGCTCAGGAACCCGACGGCTATCTGTATACGCTCATTTCCCAAAAGCGGGATTTCTCTCAGACGAATCCCACTTCCGAAGGGAAACGCTGGCATGAACTGCAATGGTCGCACGAATTGTACAACGCCGGGCACATGTACGAAGCCGCCGCGGCGCATTACTGGGCAACCGGTCAGACGAACTTTCTGGAAATCGCCCGAAAGAACGCCGACCTGGTTTGCAAGACCTTCGGACCGAACGAAGGACAGGTGGTCGACGTTCCCGGTCACGAGGTTATCGAGATGGGGCTGGTAAAGCTGTATCGCGCCACCGGCGACGTAAAGTATCTCAATCAGGCGAAATTCTTTGTCGAAATGCGCGGACGCAAGGACTTGCGAAAATCGCTGGCGAGCAATCCGAAAGCCATGTACGGAAAGTACGCTCAGGACGCAACGCCGCTGACGGAAGAGAACGAAGCGGTCGGGCACGCGGTTCGCGCGACGTATTTGTACGAAGGCGCAGCGGACGTGGCGGCGATGACAAAAGACAAGGCGATTTCAGACGCGATTACCCGAATCTGGAACAACGTCGTCAGTAATAAGATTTACATCACTGGCGGGCTGGGCGGGACGCCTCACGGGGAAGCGTTTGCCGAGAACTACGTTCTGTCCAACTTCAACGGCTATTCCGAAACGTGCGCTCAGATTGGCGGCTGCGGCTGGCACCAGAGAATGTTCCTGCTCGATCAGGACGCCAGGTATTACGACGTCATGGAGCAGACGCTTTACAACTCGCTCATTTCCGGCGTTTCCCTGTCCGGCGACAAGTTTTTCTATCCGAATCAGCTCGCCTCCCGCGGCGGGATTAACCGTTCCGCATGGTTCGGGTGCGCCTGCTGTCCGCAGAATTTAATGCGCTTTATCGCCTCGCTGGGCGGATACGTCTACGCGACAGACGAAAGCAATCTCTACGTTGGACTGTACATCGCCAACAAGGCAACGGCGACTGTCGGAAGGAAAAGCGTCAAGCTGGAAATGACGGGGAATTACCCGTGGTCTGGAGACGTCGAACTGACAGTGAACCCAACGGACGCCGAGGCGAAGTTCTGCCTCAACCTTCGCGTTCCCGGCT
>JAZQDP010000134.1:0-10356 GCA_045546875.1 Thermoguttaceae bacterium
CTTGGCCTCCGACTTCCGTCGTACAGACGCCGTCGCTGAAGTTGATTTGAATCTTCTGCTGCGTGTTGGACGGGACGTTGGTAAACGTCAAAGCGCCGTTCTCAAACGCGGCGACCATCCCGTTTTCAAACGTCGCGGAGCCGGAACCGTTTTGAATCGCAATTGCCGCTTCGCCGAACTTGTCGGACTTGACGTTCAGCGTCGGCGCATTGACGAGATTAGAGGTCGCGTAGTTCGTTACATTCAGTTTGAACGTATCGTCTTTAACAGACGCCTTGTCCAAAACCGTCTTGGGCAAAGTCAGCGTTTGAGCGCTCAGAACGCCGCTGGGAGCGGACGCCTCGAATGCCGTGTCTTTTGTCGCCAAAACGCGGACTTGGTATTCCATTCCGCCTTTAAGACGCTGGATTGTATACGAGTTCCCCGTCGCTCCGGTTGTGGCGTTCGTCCATTTGTTTCCATCGGTCGAATACTGAACCGTATACTTCTGCGCTGGCGTGGTCGAATTCTTGCCGTAGGCGGTTTCCCATGTAACGGTAATAGATGTATCGCTGACAGCGTTAGCCGAAACGATAACCGGCGGCAAATACGGCGCTTTGAGCGTCTTAACCGTTAAAGCGGTTGAAGTTTTGGAAACGCTGTGCCCGTCCGAGAAGGAAAACGTGACTTTATACGACGTGTTACTGTTCATTTCCGAGAACGTAAACAGCCCGTTGGAGAACGCGACCTTGCCGCCGTTAGCCAACGCCGTTTCGCCCTGCTGATCTGCAATTTTCAGCGTCGTCATTACGCCGTTGACCGAGACGATCGCCTGTTTGACGTTCGCCGCCAGATTCTTTGCGGCATAGTTGGTAACGTTCACCTGGAACGTATCGTCTTTGAGTTCGTTTCTAATGGATGTAAGTCTCGGCTGATCCAGCACGATAGCGGAACCTTGCAGGACGTTGTTTTCCTGCTGATCCAGAAGGACTTCAATATCGTAGTTGGCGCCGATGGTTGCGTTGAATGACATCTCTGTAATGCCGGCGTTGAGCTTCTTAACCGTCCATCGGGTCGTTCCCGCAACGCGATACCGAACCGAGTCCGCCGCCGGGCTGTCGTCAACCCAGCTGACCGTTACTTTATTGGCGTTAATCGCCACGACCGGACCGGTCGGCTTGTCTGTGTTGATTTCTGTATAGGGGGAATCGGAATAGTCTCCCGTTCCGACGGCTTTAACGCGAACGTTGTACATCGTACCAGATACGCCGACAAACGACGCCGTTGTATCTTCCAGACCCAGCAGAGCCGTCCAGTTTTCCGCGTCAACCGGCTTGTATTCCAGCGTATAGCTTGAAGCGTTCTCAACCGCCGACCATGACGCTGTAACAGTCGCGTTGTACACCGACAAGGCAACGTCAGCCGGCGCGTCCAAGGCTGTAACCGGAACCGGAACGACAGCCGTTGTCATGCTGACCGTTCCGGTATAATCGCCTGTACCCGTTGCAACACAGGTAATTGCCTGACCGATTTGATCTTCCGTTACGACAAAGGTTGACCCCGTCGCCCCTTCAACGAGCGTTTCACCAGAGAACCATTGATAATCCGCCGTGGCGTCTGTAGGAACGAGTGAGGCGGTGATTGTCGAGCCAACGATCGGGGAATCGGTTGAAAGCGTCAAGCTGGTAATCGGAATGAAGAGTTTAATAGACGATACGTCGCTGAAGTCGGAATCTGAATAATCGCCTGTTCCATTGGCTTGAACTTTGACGTTATATGTCATTCCGGCAATTTCAATAAAGGACGCTGTTGAACTCTGAATGTCAGAAACCGTCGTCCAGCCATCGGCTCCGACGACTTGATACAAAAGCGTATAGCCTGAAGCGTTTTCAACCGCCGACCAAGTTGCTGTAATCGCAGTATTTTCTGCAGATAACGCCAAATCTGCCGGCGCGTCCAAGGCTGTAACCGGCACCGGAACAACCGCCGTTGTCATGCTGACCATTCCTTCATAATCGCCTGTACCTGTCGCAACGCAGGTAATCGTCTGACCGATTTGATCTTCCGTTACAATAAAGCTGGACGTATTCTCGCCCTCAATGAGCGTTTCGCCGGAGTACCATTGATACGTTGCCGTTGCGTCAGACGGAGTAAGCGTCGCTGTAATTGTCGAGCCAACTATCGGCAAGTTGTTTGACAGCGTTATGCCGGTAATCGGCGTAGCAGGAACCGTAAGCGTAATCGAAGCAATAGCGCTGTAGTCGGAATCCGAGTAATCGCCCGCCCCGTTCGCCTTAACGCGAACGTTGTAGGTTGTTCCCTGCGTACCTGTAAAGTATGTTGAAGTTCCCTGAATTCCTGTAATCATATACCAGCCGTCAAAACCATCAGGCTGATATTCAACTGTATAGAAGGACGCATTCGTAACGGGCGACCAAGTCGCGGTAATCGTGGTTTCTTCTACTGAAAGTGTTGGCGCGATAGGCGTATCTATTGCAGAAGTTATGAATGAATAACTTTCATAAGCTCCTAAATCTACAGTCGATCCAAGAATTCTAGGATTGCCTGCCAAGTCAGTTGTCAATGGTTGTCCCGAGGAATCGACAGCATACGAATTATTGCCTTTATTGATAATTTGAGAATCAATACCTAAGGAAGAAGAATAGATATAATAGGTTGTATTATCTTTGTTTGACCAATCAATATACGAGGACAAAGTATTATATGAGTTTATTGTTGATCCTGTTACATTATAAACGTCATAATTATAGTTTTGAGAAATATTAGAATTATAGATATTACAATACACCGAAGTATTATCTATATTAATACCATTTGCATTACCAGTTATTGTACTATTGACAATATTTATGTTTGTAGGTGTGGTTATATAAATCCCATTCGTAAAACTACGAATTAATGAGTTAGAAATTGTCAGATTTGCAGACGAATCGTCTGAAGAAATACCAATGCCATTCCCAGTACGAGTTCCATATAAACCAATAGAGCTGTTTAATATAGACCATGTATTTCCCCCTGAAATAGAAAAAACTGCATTGATTAATGAACTATTTTTTATTAAGAGATTTCCAGATGTTTTAAATTCTGATCGAGTATCACTAGCAGACGTGAGAATACTGTCAATAATTGATAGATTTGTTACGCCTTGTGTCAAATTAACCTCACTATGGGATTTGGCATAATTGTTGGAAATAGTACAATGTATCAATGTAAAAGCTTCAGTAGATGTACTATAGATACCCCCGCCACTACCGCCTTTATCATTTGCTGAGTTGCTGGAAACAATACAGTTTTCTAACGTTAAAATGCCTCCTGCAGAATATATCCCACCGCCTATTCCATTTCCTTTGTTTTTTCCATTAGCAATATTATTTGAAATATTACAGTTAGAAAACAATAAATTGCCAGTGGAATATACTCCGCCTCCTTGTCCGCCGCCTTCCCATGAAACGGTGTTACTGGAAATTGTACAGTTAGTTAATAATAATTCGCCGGTAGTACCATTAGAACTACTATTATATAAAAATATTCCTCCACCATATACGCAAGCGGTGTTGCTGTTAATATCACAGTTTGTTAGATTTACAGTACCAGTAGTGTATGAGTATGAAGACGATATACATAATCCTCCTCCGGAACCTTTAGTAACATAGTTGTTGGAAATTGTACAATAGGACATGGTCAAGGTTCCTGTAGATGTAGTATAGATTCCAGCGCCATGACCTTCATTTTGTAATCCATTCGTAATTATCAGGTTACTCAAATTTGTGTCTGATTTTCCTGTAATAGATAAAACGCGACATTTTTGATTTGCATCTAGCGTCAAGTCTTTTGTTCCCCAGCCGATGATGGTTACAGAACCGTTCTGAGAAGAATCTACATCAATAGTAATTTCATTGGAACTTGATGAGTAGGTAATTGTGTTAGCAGAATCAGTCGTCTTAACCAGAATTAAATCTGATTCTGTTGATAATTTTGCCTTTGAGATTGCGGATTTCAAGTCTGCCAGATTGCAGTCAACCGTCATGACGTTTAAGTTAGACTGTTCTTCCGGCAGGTTGAAGTCCGGGTACTGAGCGCGGAGTTCTGCGTAGGCGGAATCGTCAATAAGTCCTGTAGTTACAGAGAGCAGATCGCGAGTCTCTAACGGTTCCATGGCGAGATTTCTGGTTCGGACGGCGCGGCGATTGAGCTTGACACTGCGGCGGCTGCTGTTGTTTTCGTTCTGTTTACGTCCGAAGAAAAAATCAAAAATACTCATGGTAAGACTCCTATGTGGAAACGTGATTAAACGGTATTTGTTATGTCATATTTAACGAATATACAAATTATAATCACAATGACAAAAAAATAAAGGGGGGGGAATAATTCGGAATTCGGAATGCGGAATTCGGAATTACGCTTCGCGATCCACAAAGGAAAAATAGAGAAAATGGATCTAAGTATTTATATATAAACGGGTTAGAGATATTTTAAGATAAAAATAATTTTCGTTTGTTTTGTAAATTTCGTGTTTTTCGTGTTAAAAATTTCTTCAGCGGCTGGAACAGCCGCGAACCCGCGGGGCAAGCGGGCTTTCCGCGTTCAAGAATTTTTGGAGGCTTCCGCCGCAAAGCGATTATCGATTGTTTCTTTGCGAACTTTGCGTGAGATTTGTTCTGCGAACTTACGTCCGCGATCCAGATAGGTTACTGGCTACGTTACAGATTTATAGCGGGTCGTTGGACAAGGCGGCGCCTTGGCGCCGCGCTACATATATGGTTTCTACATGCGTTCCGCCAATTTTGAACATTCGTCGTCCAGGGCGGCTCCGCGGTCAGATTTCTCTTTGGTGAGCGGGGTTACGACCTTTTTCGCTTCGTCAAGGAATTTCTTGGCAATGTCTTTTTGGTCGATGCTAAGGGCTTGTTTGCAGACAATAACCAAACCAAATCCGCGCATGTCGAGGTCTTTGGCGCCTTTGCAAATCTCAAGCGCTTTGTCGAACGTGGCGCTGGAATTCTCTTTAGCTCCCATTTTGAACTGCGCGACGGCAATTTGACCGTACAAATCAGCCATTTTTTGAGCGTCGTCCGTTAAAGAATCTGCAACTTCTTTGACTTTGGTTAAAACGTCTTCGACTTTTGTAACCTCTCCGGCGGTTTGATAAATTTGAGCCGCTGAGAGGAGAATCTTCGCCTTATCGTCTGGAATGAAATTGTCTTGAATCAGTTCGCATGCCTTCGTTGCGGTCTTTGAGGCTTCGAGCATGTCTTTTCCAGAGGCTTGGGCTTCTGCCATCGCGATTAAGCCTTTAGCCTTTTCGCCGGGGTCGGCTAATTGAGCAACCGCTTCTCCAGCCTTTTTAAGAGCCGTACGCTGACCAAAGCTTTCGCCAAGCTGCCCGTAAATTTCTGCCGCCTGGTTTAATAAAGCCGATTTTTCAGCAGGATCAGCAACTTCTTCGCAATAGAGCAACGCCTTGGAAAGCAAATCGCTTGCCATGCCATTTGCGCCGCTTTTGTATTTTATTTTAGCGACATTAATCAAACAAGATGCTTTCGAAGAAGCGTCGCCCCGTTTCAAACAGTCGGCTTCTGTGTCGTAATGCTTTGGAGGCGTTGATTCGCCGCAGCCGATTAAAACTGACGCTGAAATGAGCGCCAAAACCAATGAAAGGATCTGTTTCATAGTTGTGATAAGTGGTAAGGGAGTAGGGAATAGGGAGTAGGGAATAGGGAGTAGGGAATAGGGAGTAGGGAATAGGGAGTAGGGAAGCGCGCTTGCGTAATTGCTAATCGCTAATTGCTAATTGCTAATTTAAAAAATCAGTCCCAAATTCTGAAGACGCTGCTTGGTCTTCTCCATAAGCAGGTCTTCTGCCGCTTCGTCTTCCGCCAAGTACGTAGTTGAAAAGCGGAGGAACTCGCCGGCGTTGTCCCAAGGAACAGTGCAAATGGACTGTTCTGTAATGAGGTATTGCGAAACTTCTTCTGCGTTGGCAAACGTAACGCCGCCTTTCATGCCCTTGGGAGCGGGCGTGTAGAGGAAATACGTGCCTTCGGGCATTTTGACCTGGAATCCGCACTCTTTGAGCATCGCAACCAGTTTTTTAAGCCGACGCTGATATTTGTTTCGAGTATTAATCGGAATTTCGGGATTGTCTAACGCAACTGCCGCCGCTTTTTGAATCGCCATGAACTGCCCGGAATCGGAATTGTCTTTGACGTCTGCAAAAGCTCTGACCAGAAGCGCGTTGCCGCAGACCCAGCCCAGTCGCCAGCCGATCATGTTCCAACCTTTTGACATAGAATGAACTTCAACGCCAACGTCCATCGCGCCGGGCGTTTGAAGGAAGCTCAAAGCGGGTTTGTCGTAGCATAAAACCATGTGAGCCGCGTCTTGAACGACGACAATTTCGTTCTTCTTCGCAAAATCGACAATCTCGGCAAAGAATTCTGCCGTTGCAGTTTTACCTGTCGGGGCGTTGGGGTAGTTGATAACCATCAACTTTGCCCGTTTGAGAATGTCGGCAGGGATAATGTCCAGGTTGGGGTAATAGTTGTTTTCTGCCAGCAAGGGCATGTTGTAAACTTCTCCGCCGCAGTACCGGGTGTGCGTTGCCGCGACCGGATAGCCGGGAACCGTCATGAGTGTAACGTCGCCGGGGTTGATAAAACATTCTGGCAGCATTGCCAAAGCGGTTTTGGTGCCCATGCAGTGGTTGACCTGGGTTACAGGATCCAGTTCAACGCCGAATTCCCGTTTCATGTATCGAGCCGCCGCCTGTTTGAATTCCAGAATGCCGTTGTCGGCATAGCCGCGGTTTTCCAGCTTGTTGATTTCTTCCGCCATAACTTTGCGAACGGAAATGTCTGCCATTTCGTCATTTTCACCGATGCCGAAATCGAGCAGTTCTCGTTCGGGGTGTTCTGCTAACGCTTTGCGCTTGGCGCGCTTAATCTTTTCGAATTTGTAAATTGACGTGTCTTTGCCGTAGTTAGCGCCGCCGATGCGGTCTGCAAACAATTTTTGGAAATAAGGTTCCATAGCGAGTTTAAATTTGTATAAAGCAACAACTCCCATGCGAATCCGTTTCGCATGTCTGTAGTCGAATTGAAATAAATTAATTTAATTAAATATATGGTACTCTTTTTTTATTATAATTCAAGACGGGGGACAGGAATAATTCGGAATTAGGAATGCGGAATGCCGAATTCCGCAAACGCCTCATTAAAACCATTATGCCAAGTCCCGGTCTTCAAACATAAGCAACGCTACAACCAGAGCTGCTGAACAGTATAGCAAGCAGTACATTGCCGACCAGGCTAAATAAACCAGTGGCAAAGTCTGGTTGGCTCCGATTGAAGACTCGATGCTAAAGTGCCCAAGCACAGGCAGCGCCGCCGCCATTATATTTGTTAAGAATTCTACAATGACAGATTTTTCATGCGTAAATTGACTAACGTATTGCGGCAGGTAAGGGATAAGGTGCCCCAACAGGAAAATCGAAATGCAGCAAGTAATATTTGCCAACATTGGCAAACGCGTTGAAAGAGCTACTGCCACGGCGGTCATTGCGGCTGTCTCGAAAAACGTCATTCCGATACTGGGCGTAATTTGAACCATGGCGTCGATGCAGTCTTGCGTTGTTGGCTCTTCTTCGCAGGATTCGCGGGCGTTATGAACGACTTTGTACCCGGTTGTGCCAAGGAACAATCCGCCTAAGGCGATATAAATTACAAAGACAGGGACGAGGATTCCAAAAAACTTTCCTAAAATAAGCTGAATTCGGCTTACTGGTTTGGAAAGCAGCATCAGGGCGGTTTTCCCTTCGATTTCTTCAGCAATCGATACGCCGGAGAGCCATAACGCCAACAGAATTGCCGGAATCTTAATAAACGTTAGCCCAACGGACATGTGCATTTTGAGGTCTTCGCCTAATGTGTTGAATGGAATGTAAGGCAAAAACAGGAGTAACGCACAACCAAAACCAAGTAAAGCGGGGAAGAGCGTTTGATTCATGCCCTCTTTGGCGGTAACCCAAATCAACGCAAACAGTTTTGGAAAAGCTATGCGCGTTAACAGCAATAATAGCAACAATGCGATCGTTGAGGCTGTAAGGTAAATCGGCGGATACCACATTGAACGCATCCAGGTTATTGCTTCAGCAAGTAGAATTGGAGGGAACGTATTCATATCAGGTTTATAGTTGTTAAGGACAAATAAGGAATGACTGTTAAAAAACAGTAATGAGGCGTCTCATAACGCTTTCGGAATCAAAAAAACAAGCGGTAATAGCTGCTTTTGCAGGGACGCATTAGTCGATTAAACCAATATATATTATAATCCGATTTGAGATCCCTTCAAGAGGGACGTAATTGATATTGACAGAATTATCAATAATTTCTAAGATGACGAACGATATATTATATTAGGAGGAGCGTTCCCTGTTTTTACGGCGATTCGTAGAAATATACATTTCCTCATTCGTTTACGATGAATTTTCCTTGAATTATTATACAATAAAAATGAGGCTTTTAGTCTTTCTGTTGGCAACGTTTACGACGATTTGTGCGGCTGGTCAAACGCTGATTTCCGCGCCTCCGACGGTTCCACAGGCGTCTGCAGTTACCCAGACGCAGTATCTGCTCAAGGCAGATTATAACGTTCTGGAAGGAAATATACATCAGGAGGGACGATATTATATTGTCCAGGTTGCAAATGGCGGGCTGATGTATGTGCCGCAAGATCAAACGCTTGCAATTTGTAAGTCGATGGAGGAAGTGTATTCGGCTCGAGTGGCGGCGATTCCGTCTGAAGACGTGGTTTCTTATTTGGGTTTGACGGATTGGTGCATCAAATACAAAATGCTGGATCACGCTCAGCGGCATTTAGACAACGCTAAACGGATTCAGGGCGATTACCCGTATATTCCAGTCATGGAACGACGTTTGACGGTGGCAAAGCAGCAGTTGAAGCAATCGGAAGTGAATAACGCTCCAGCGCAAGGAGTAAATTATAATGACCCGGTTGTTCAGATAAATCGTTTGCGTAACGAAAAAAATGCGTTAGAGCAGATTGCTAAAAATATGCCAGGCGACACGCTTAAACAGTACTTGAACGAAATTCAACCTGTATTGCTCAATTCGTGCGGTTTAACCAATTGCCATTCTACGGCGTCCAATAACAGTTTCCAGCTAACTCGAACGCCGCAATCTCGATATATTTCCCTAAAAAATTTGCATGCAGTTTTGCGTCAGGTTGACAGACGCAATCCGGGTGATAGCCAACTGCTGATAATGGCGTCTGAATGCCATGGCGGTATGAAAACGCCGGTGTTTAGTCGAACTCAGGCGTCGATATATAATCGGCTCGAATCATGGGTGGCTCGTATTGTTCGACCATCGCAGTCGCAGCCGCTGGAACGTTCATCGCAGTACGAATCACAGTTTGGGGACGTTTCTCCCAATACGCCAGTTACGGAAAATAATATGTTTGGAGACGCCGGTTTTGATTCTGAAAATGCAAATTTTGATTCTGAATCAATCGATCTTCCATCAGCCAGAAGAACGTCGTCGCCTAACGTAAAGCGAGGCAATCCGGACCCTATGTTCTATGCCGAGGAAGTTGAACAAACTCCGCCAAACGCCAGTATGGGAACAGTCAGACAAGCCCCGCAGCAGGCGCCGGGAGAGCAAAATCCGGAATATACCGATGAATTTGATTACAATCAATACGGCAATTCTACGGTAAAAACAGTGCGGATCAATGGAGAACAGTACGCTTCTCCAACGGGGTTGCCCGGTCCGGCTGCGATGCCAACTCCTGCCGCGCAGAAGTTGAACCAAATGAAGATCAATGAAAAGCTATATGGCAATCCGGACGGTCCGGAAGTCCCGAAACCGACAGCAGCTGCTGGCGTTCCTCAACCGGTCAGTGATAATTCAAGTCTGACAGAGGCGGAACGAAGGTTTTATGGCGCCAAGGCTCCCGTCGCTCCCGCTGTTGGGAACAGTCCGCAAGTGGAAACGACGATTCCATCGCCGGTTAAATCGACTCCGGCTGTTCCTCCTCCAACGCAGACGCAAGAGTATGACAGCGCTGTCCCAAACCCGGCGCCGACAGGTTCGTTTGAACCAGGTAGCTTTGGAACAAATCAAAAGCCAACTACGACTGACGCTGCGCCAGCGCCTCAGCCCACTCGAAAAGCGGCGCCTCCCGCTGTTCAACCGCAACGGAAACGTCCTGAACCGCCGCCGCAAAACGACGATTCTGACGGGTACGACGCATTCCCAAGGTTAGATAAACTCTTTGGGAATTAAGGCAGTAGGGAGTAGGCAGTAGTTGCGAGGTGGAATTCCGAATTCCGAATTG
>JAZQDP010000135.1:0-9301 GCA_045546875.1 Thermoguttaceae bacterium
TTTTGAGCGCATGTCCGTGGGCTTACGCCCCACGGTTACATTTGTGGCGCCCCTTTCGGGGCTAATGACAATCATATCTGATTGCTAATGCTCCGGACTTGTCATCTTGCCTATTTTCGCAACCCAAAATTGAGCGCACCCAATTTTTTCGCCGTTCCGGCGAATGCGGCAGAGGACTGCCGCGTACCGCGCTTATCCCTACTGCCTCATACTCACCTACTGCCTAAACTTTTTTTGAAAAAATTTTTGAAAAGTCGTTGAATTTTCAAAATTTTAGTGTATAATGTATTTAGTGTAAAAATATATTCGCAGAGTATTTTACCATATTATCATTTAATTTATCATGAAACGTATTCAAACAAAAGTTGTATTTTACGCTTTGGCGCTGGCGGTTGTAGCCATATTTTCCAGCGTTCAAGCAGACATGGTAACTATTCCCACGCTCAATATGCGCGCCGTATCGGGCGATGCCGATATTGACAATACATCCAATTATGTGATGGCGGTCAATTTCTGGAATCAGAACAATGGAACCGTGTATAATGTCAACGGCGTGCCGTTTACTACGGTCGCTAATACTAACACGTATACCGCCAACGGCGTAACAATGATCTATGGTAATAATACCACAGGCAAAATTGCGTATAATGCCGGCAATACAGCCAACGTTGGTAGCGGAACTTTGGCAACAATCATGCGGGGCATGATATTTAACGATGCTCAAACTCCTCAGGGAACTGTTGATATGACCTTTACCGGCTTAACCCCCGGTCAAGATTATACTTACACAATCTACGGCAGAGTGTGGGGAAATTCCGACGACCGCCGTCATATGTACTCATTCTATTCCAATGGAACAGATACCGCAGACTCGTTCGTCAAAACGTACGATGCTAACAACACCCCCGTTACTGGGTTTACGATGTCGGAAGATCAGCCGGCTCCATATTGGCCCAGTTTGAGTAATACGACGCCATATTTATTAGAATATACGTTTACCGCGCCAGCTGATGGAACGTTCAAAATGCGAGACCTCGGTTCCGTCAACAACAACTCTTGGCACCTTTACGCCATTTCTCTCAAAGAGGCGACCTTAGGACAAACGGACGTTCCGGTTACAACCGGCATTGTTAAAAACGGCGGCTTTGAGTTAGATACGTTTGTTTCCACTTCAGATAAACATGGTTACGCTTCCTCAAACTATCCAATTACTAATTGGACGGCTGCCGACCTTACAAGAGTTGGTCTTGCGCCTGATTGGACGTCTTACGACAGAACGACTCAAAGGTGCACAGATTTTATCAATGCAACACAGAGAGCCAATTATTTACCTGATGGTAGTCAGCAGGCGTTGTTTCTTCAGATGCTCGGAGCTGTAACGCAAGAGATTACGCTTGAACCTGATACCGAATATGTCCTGTCTTATTATGCCAGTTCTCGCACAGCCACGGGCGATCCGAAATATTCTGTTACAGTAGACGGCGCTAAAGTTCAAAACGGCGTGTACCGGGTCAACCAGTTTGATAAAAACAAATTTACGTACCACGCTATCCCGTTTACGTCTCAGTCCGGCGATGCTGCCTATACAACAACGCTTGGATTTGCGGGGCTTACGTATTCAGATTTTAATACCAGTGCAGACCGCTCCTTGCTTTTAGACAACGTTCAAATTGTCAAAGCAAGCGATTACGTCGCGCCGACGATTGTCGGCACGAAGCACGACGCGACTGTCAACGGCTGGATGGCAACCCGGTGGAATTCGGAAGCAACCGCATACCTTACCGGCTCAGCGGCTGATTATTCGCATGCGTTCTCGTTAGGCGATGCCGCTTCAACTGTTCGTCCGATGACTACCGAATCTGGCGATACGCTTAATTTCTACGGCGCGCAGGTTCCAACAACTTTAAGCGCATTGTCTTACCAGCGCCAGGGCGGCGATATTACTGTCATCGGCAACGGCAACCATAATGGCGGCTTTGGTTCTAAAGCATTGTATGCGGACGATAATTCTCGCAATTTAGCGGAATGGACAACTTGCTCCATGGAACGGATTACCCTCAATGGATTAGAACCGGGCGCGACTTACGAAACGACCGTTTACTTACGTACATACGGTACTAGTACGCGAACGGGGTATTTTACTATTAACGGCGAAAAATCCCCGTTAATCAATGCCGTTAGTATGGCGACTGCAGATGGCGGCGGGTTAGGCGTTAGCTTTACCGGCGTTGCGGACGATTATGGCGTAATCAATATTCAGATTACTAATGCCAATACTGACACATTCCATTTATCTGCTGTTGCTAATCGGTTTGTCTCTGCGGCTGAAACGGAATACAATATTCCTTTACAAGCGAGATTCAATAAAAACGATAATTCTTCCATCTACGGAACGACGCCAGAAACCGCCGAAGGACAATTGGCGTCTAAAACGTGGGGCAGAAGAGGAAACAACCAATCCTGCGTACACAATCAATACGATGCTCAATTGAACTTTAACAACGGCGCGGCTATTGACTATAAGTTTACCGGTACAAAAGAAACCGCTACGGCGGAACAAATTGAAGGGACGAACTATGGCGCCAGCGTTGTTACGCTCAGCGCAGACCTTATGCCTGGGACGCTAACGACCGAAGGAAGTTATAATAACGCTCGCGGCGTTGGACTCGGGTTCTTCGATTCTCGAGTCGGAACGGGAGATAACGAAGTCGGGGTAGGGTTCGCTGGTCTGGTTTTGGCGCCCAACGGAGAACTGTATTATTTCGATAAATCCGATGGACAAAACAGTGGACATACTCAATCGGTCGCTTGGGGAACAGATAAAAACAACGGAGGCGGAGTTTGGTCGGCAAATTCGTGGACGAACGTTGCGATTGATTTAGAACTCCTTGACGACGGATTAAAGGCAAAAATTCTCGACGTTCACGTTCTTGGATCAAGCGCCGATTACAGCTCTCTTATCGGAAAAGTTTTCAACACGACCGACTTGATTGGTTTTACCAGTTCAGCCAGTTCAACTGGAAAAAATTCATACGTTGACAATGTTCAGCTGATCGTTCGAGAAGTTGCTACGCCTGAAATCTGGAACCAAAAGCACGAACAGTACAAGGCGGAATATATTGAAGCGGCAGGCTCAGACTTGGGGGCCGCAACCTCCTTCCGCGGCGAAAACGGAACGAAAGTTGCCGGTACGAAAATGGATATTTTCGATACGTTGTCTGGTAATGTCTGGCAGACGCGAGGTATGGGAAATGGATATTGGAATCTCAACGGTTCCCGTTCTGGTAATCCCCAGTTTACGATTATCGAAAATCAGGCTAAAGGAAGCGCCAATACCGGCATCGCCTTGGATTGGGATAAAGGAGAGGTTGTTTCTATGCAGCTGTCTGTTGACCTGATGATGGGAACGTTGACGGGTTCCGATTATAATCAGTCCGCCCGCGGTATGGGCATGGGATTCTTTGATGCGGATTACGGCGCCAGCGCCGGAGAAGAAGTCGCGCACGGGTTCTCCGGAATTGCCGTTAATCCAAGTGGAGGATTGTATTTTTACAATTCTACTGCCGATGGAGTATCGTATACCACCCCAATTGCCTTTGGCGGCGCTTTCGATAGAAATGAATGGTACACCCTCACGATGAATCTGGACTTCTTCCAGGAAGACGGCAAACTGATGGCTGTACTTACCGATGTGGGACTATCTGGCTCGACGGCAGATTATACCGATCTTATTGGAAGCGTCTTTAGTACAACGGACTTGATTGGTCTGCTGTCATCCAGCGCCAACAGCTGGGATTACTTCGGTACTTTTGACAACTTCAGCATGGTAAAGCACGTTCCGGAACCGTCAACTTGGGCGCTGTTAATTCTCGGCGCCGCCGGTTTGCTGTATATGCGAAAGCGCAAGTAAATCATTTGAAACAAACGAGAGGTTATTAGCATTATTCCTCTGATAACCTCTCCTTTATTATATTCATTGACCACTTGCAATATTAATTGGAGTTGCAACATGGCTTTCCTGACTAACAATATGGTTTATAGAACGATTCATTTGGCTACTGTTGCTGTAATAATCGCAGTAACGTTGTTGACAAGCGCCAAAGCAGACGTTACATTCAACGGAACTAATTTTTCCGGCGGTGGGATTTATTCCGAGGCGGTAAATTCTACGTCCAATTTGACGGCAACGCCTGATTCGGGACAGACGATTACGTTTAACAACAACATCGTTTCAACCGGGAACTTTACTCAAACCGGAGAAAACGTTGTTTTCAATTCAGGAACAAACAATTCCTTCAAGATGCTTTATGTCAACAATGGTTCCGGCAACGGCGCAAAAATGACGCTCAGCGGTTCCATGAACTTGACGGAATTGCATGTTGCCAATGCAAGAACGACGCATTTAGCCATTACCGATGGAGCAACGTTAAACGTTTCCGGCATTGCTTATATCAACGAAGCAAAAAACGCTCAGGGCATCATTACTCAAACCGGCGGCAATGTGTCGTTCACAACCAGTGGTTCATCAGAGGTTCGCATCGGGCACTGGCCCAATACAGGCTACCCGTCCCGGTACGATATTTCTGGCGGAACTTTGAGCATTCCCAATACCATGACTTATGTTGGCTGGGACGGCTACGCCGAGATGAATATCCGCGGCGGCGAAGTTACGTTGAAAGGTCTTAGCCTTTCCAATAGCGCCAATTCCAAAGGGACTCTCAGAGTAACTGGCGGAACGCTTAACATGGGAAGCGACGGCGTTTCTCGCAATAAACGAGGCGCCAGCGGCTCTATCGAACCGGTACTCAATTTTGGAAATGGAACTATCAACGCAGCCGCCAGCCATACATGGGCAAGCAATTTGAATATTACTCTTAACGACGGCGCCGTTACAACATTGAACGCTGACGCCGACAAGACGATTACCCTCGCCAGTAAGCTCGCTGGAAGCGGATCAATCCAAAAAACCGGAGAAGGTACGCTGATTCTTTCCAATGCCAATACGTATACGGGCAATACAACCGTAGAGCAGGGAACTCTCAAGGTAACAGATAGTGGACAGCTGGGAACAGGCTATGTTACAGTTAATGGGACGATTGAATACGTATCCTCGACAGAGAAAACGATTGGATATTCACTCAATGGCAGTGGCAATCTTGTCAAATCCGGCGAGGGCGTCTTAACTCTCCCGTCTGCCAGTTATTATTCCGGAAAGACAACTGTTTCAGAAGGTACGTTAATTCTTTCAGATTCCTCCAACTTTTATTCCTCTGAGGTTGAAATAAAGACGGGTTCATATTTCAAAGCTGGATTTAACCTGGATAATACAACTATTAACGTCAACGGAGGCAGCTTTGTCCTTGGAACAGACAACAATTCGTCTGTTGGAGTAATCGTTCCTGATATAACCGTTTCTAACAGCGGCATAATCAGCTTCAATATGATCGACTATACCGACATTTATTATGGTTATGATTATCTGGAAATTAACGATTCCGCCTCAATGACTTCCGGGTATTTTAACCTCGTTTTCAATCAGGATTCCAATTTATGGCTGGAAAACGTCCCGGACGGCGGATACGAGCTTGTTACATATAAAGGAGATAGCGGCGACTTTACGTTCTCCAATATGAACGTTTTGGTAAACGGAACGTCAACGTCCAAATGGCGGCTGGAAAAAACGGACGAAGGCGTCTTTCTTTTGAAAGGCAGCGACGGTCCTTCGCCGGTTACGCCATACTGGAACGCCAACAACGGAGACGACCTCGCCCTGGGACAATGGACAATTGACCACAATCCCAAACTGGGCGTTCAATTTATTGAAGGAACCAATACCGCGGCGGAATACACCGGTACTGTTGTCATGTCAGAAAACGCTTCATACGAAGTTGGCGACGGGAAAGTATTAAAGATGTCAGGAGTTATCTCCGGTTCCGGCGCCATGGAAAAGATCGGCGCTGGAACGCTGTGTTTAAGCAATGCCAACACCTACAGCGGCGGAACGACAATTTCTGCGGGTTCTGTAACAATTTCCAATCCCAACGCATTGGGAACCGGTTCTGTTACAATTAACGGCGCTGCGCTCGACGCAACTCCCGCCGGAAGCGCTCAAACGTTCAATAACGATATCATTGTCGGCGATAACGGTGCAACCGTCTCCGTAGCAACCGGCGAGTATTCCAGCTTTAAGTCCATATCCGGTTCCGGCGATTTAACAACCAACGGGTACATTCATTTCAACGGGAACGGCGGGTACAACGGTCATTTAACCGTTGCCAGCGGCTTTACCCGAGTTAATCCCGGCGCGTTTGGGGTATTCGACCTGACAATCAACCAGGGAGGGCGCTTTAACATTTTCGATTCGGGAACGGTTCAGATCGGCAAACTCAATTCTACGGCAGACGTTGAAGTGTTCGGCTCCAGAGATGTAAACGTCTACACGTTTGAAATTGGCGCTGGCACAACCAGTTCTGACTCCGCTTCCTTTGCAGGTTACATTCGCGGCTTGCCAGACAAGAGAAATGTAACAATCAAAAAAGTCGGAGAAGGAACGCAAACGTTCTGCCGAACAGGGTACGGGTACGCTGGAACGAACAACTCCCTTAAAGAAATTATTATCGACGGCGGAAAAATGGTAATCAACGCTAACCACAGCGTTTTTACCGCTGGCAGTACAACGGGATACTGGGGAACCGCTCCGATTACAGTCAACGAAGGCGGAACGCTGGAATACGCCAGAAACTGGAACACTTCTCCCAACGTTATGCTGACCGTCAACGGCGGTACGCTGGCGTTGAACAGTGCGCAGTATCAAAACCTGCTGACGCTGAATTCCGCAACGGTTAACGGAACCGGTCAGCTTCGCGCCGGATACGTAGGTTCTGGAACCTGGACAGTAAAAGGCGGAACGTCAACCATTGATACCAGTATATCGCTTGTTCTAAAAGGAAACTATAAAACCTTAACCGTCAATTTTGATTCCGGTTCAACCCTGGATATTAAAAAGAACCTTTCCGGTCTGGACGGCTATACCGGCACGGCAGTTGTATTTAACGGAACGGGCGACGCCCCGGGAAATATCAATTTCAATTCCGCCGCCGGCGCTGTAACCGGTTTGGGAGCTTTTACGTTCAACAATATGAACGCAACCATTTCTTATGGTACAAGCTGGTTGGGAAACGGTTATTTTAGCGGCTCGTCTGTTACAGTCAAAAATTCGACATTAACGACGTCTTGCGACCACTCGACCAACAACACTGTTATTACGCTTGACAACGGCGTTTTGAACTTTGACGGCGAAGTCAATTCGTACGCTCATCAGATCTATATGAAAAACGGTTCGTCCATTACTGGAACTCAATTTAGCGCTGGTCATAACTGGAATTCACAGTTTATTACTCAGTACGAAAATGGAACTCCGGAAAACGTGATGAACGAAATTTCTGCCGACATCGCCATGTATAATACCGGTAGAACTATCACATTTAACGTTGCAGACAAAGCCCCGCTGACGCTTTCCGGCTCGTTGATTCCGATGGATCCTAGTCATTACAACGCTCTGGATAAAACCGGAGCTGGTACGCTGACGCTGACGGCTCCAAACAGCCACAGTACGACAACCGTTTCCGAAGGTACGCTGGTTCTTTCCGGCAACGGGACGTTTGGAACGGGAAACGTTGTCAACAATGCGGCAGTGGTATTCGCTCACAATTCAGAACAGACGTTAACCAACGCCATTTCCGGAACAGGAACAGTTGCGAAAACCGGGTCGGGCAAACTGACCGTTTCCAGCGCCAATACGTATTCCGGCGACACAACCGTTTCCGGCGGTACGCTTGTCCTGGCAGGCTCTGGAAGTTTGGCAACGCCTAATATTATAGTGGAATCGGGCGCAACGTTCCAGACGGGCGCCAATCTTGCCTCAACCAACGTTGCTCTCAACGGAGGGTCGTTTGTTTTGGGAACCAGCAGCTCGGCGGCGGAAATCACCATCGCAGACTTTGCTCTTAACGGCGGTACAGTCAACTTTGATTTCTATGCCGCGACGTCAGGAACCAATTACGATTACCTGTTTACCAACGCTGCGAACTTGACCTCCGGCGCCATCAATATTAATTTCGCTAATAACGACGAACTGACATGGTGGAACAATGCTTCAGGCGAATATATTCTCATTGACACATTAGGCATCTCTGGCTCTTTGGACAACATTGAGCTGTTGGTCAATTCCGCTCAAACGTCAAACTGGTATCTGGATACAACCGGCAACTACATCGTTATGAAAAAACAAAACGATGCGCCGCCTGTAGAGGATCCGTATTATCTCGCCAATACAGAAGAAGCGCAAAGCGCTGACAAGTGGACGATTGACGGTCAGGACAAAAAAGGCGTCAAGTTTACTGAAGGCGACGAAAACGCGGTAACATACGGCAAAGAAGTCGAAATGAACGCCAACGGCACGGTAGAAGTCGGCGAAGAACGCAACCTGACGCTTACTGGCGTCGTTTCCGGAGAAGGAAATGTTACCAAGCTCGGCGACGGTAAACTGACGCTTTCCGGTAACAATACCTATTCCGGCGATACAATCGTTTCTGACGGAACGCTTGCTCTGACTGGCGACGCTGTCAAGGCGAACAGTTCAATTGAAATTGCCAACGATGCAACGCTGGAATATAACGTAGCTCAAGGCGATTCCAAACAACTCACGTTCTCGGATGATGTTACCGTCTCCGGCGCTGGGAAGGTAGTCAAGACTGGCAGGGGCGTACTGAAGATTCTCGCAGCCGATGGTCAGTTTGAATCGAATCAATTCGCAGTCGAAGCCGGCGAACTGGATTTCAAGGGCGACTACAACGGCGACCTGAACGTCAAATCTGGCGCGACGCTTTCGCCCGGCAATTCTGTTGGCGACCTGACCGTCTACGGCGACGTTACAATCGACAACAGTGGAACGCTCCTGTTTGAGTTCAGCCAGTACAACGACAACCCGGACATGCAGGAATTCGATACGCTTTCCATCGAGAACGCGTCCAACGAATTGGTTCTCGATACGAACTCGATTATCAAGTTGTTCTTTACAAGCGCTGCTGACGCCAACCTTTGGGCGGCGGAAGGCGCAGAATACAAGCTGGTTTCCGACGAAGGATTTGTTGCCGACATTACCGACATGAGCGATCTGCTAGGAAACTACAACGCTCTGTTCAGTCTGGAAGGCAGAACAGACGGTCTGTACCTGATCGGTCTTGGCGCTGGTCCAATTCCAGAACCCGGCTCCGGCGTCCCGGAACCGTCCACGTGGGCG
>JAZQDP010000136.1:0-12957 GCA_045546875.1 Thermoguttaceae bacterium
AGCCAGCCGCTCCGGAAACTCCGGCTCAGCCCGAAGCTCCTGCTGCTGAACAGCCCGCCGCTCCCGAAACCCCGGCTCAGCCTGAAGCTCCTGCTGCTGAACAGCCCGCCGCTCCAGAAACTCCGGCTCAGCCTGAAGCTCCAGCCGCTGAACAGCCAGCTGCACCGGAAACTCCGGCTCAACCCGAAGCTCCTGCTGCCGAACAGCCAGCTAACTAAATTGCAATCAGCATAGATTTTAAACGTTTTATTGTTTGCCGTTGACGTAATATTGTCTCGACGGCAAACAATTTCTTGTCTATATTATTTATTGGTAAGAATAGCCTAAAGGGTGTAAACGCTTCAATGTTATTGAGCATGACGGGATTCGGCGAATCCCATAAGAATCAAAACGGTATACGAGTTCAAGTGGAAATGAAAACGGTCAACAACCGTTTTTTTAAACTGTCCCTTCGAATTTCAGACGGTTACGGTCTTTTGGAAAGCCAGATTGATTCCCTGCTGCGTCAATTCTTTAAGCGTGGAACTATCCAGGTTAACATAAACGTTGCAAAGGAATTTTCATCAGACAATATATTGTTCAATCCCTCTGCAATGGACGCGTACTGGGCAGCCCTGTCCGAATGGACAAAAAGCAAAGGATTGGAAATGATCCGTCCAGAGGCTATTTTAACCTTGCCAGGAGTTACAGACGCCGGCTTTGCCAACAAATCGTCAATAGAAGACGATTGGCTTGTAATCGAGTCTGCAATTAAAGAAGCCGCGGAACAATTGTTAGCAATGAGATTGCGCGAAGGCGAAGCGATGAAGCAGGACCTGACCAACAACATTGCAGAAATTCGCGGGTATTTAGACAAGATTGTCGCGTTTGCGATAAACGTTCCTAAAATTTACGCGGCTAAAATTACAGAGCGCGTCAATGCGGTTCTGGCGGAACACGGTCTTGAAATCGATCCGAAAGACGTGATTCGCGAGGTAGCGATTTTTACCGACAAGTGCGACATTTCAGAAGAAATTCTTCGGCTCGGTTCCCATTTAGACCAGTTCGACCGGTTAATGGCGTCCAACGAAACCGAAGGGCGCAAGCTGGACTTTTTGACGCAGGAAATGAATCGGGAAGCGAACACCATTGGTTCTAAAGCAAACGATTTAAATATTTCCAGGTTGGTTATTGACATCAAAGCGGTAATTGAAAAAATTCGCGAGATGGTTCAAAACGTTGAGTAAAATCACGTCGAGTAAAATCAAGGGACAAGAATCATGAAACGCGGAAAGATTTTAATTATTTCAGGGCCGTCGGGAGCTGGAAAATCTACCGTTGTTAAAGAATTTTTAACGCGCGCAGCGATTCCGTTTCATTGTTCGGTATCCGCCACGACGCGTTCTCCCAGACCGGGCGAGGTTGACGGCGTCAATTATCATTTTATCACAACGCAGCAGTTTTTTGACCGAAAGGCGCAAGACGGTTTTTTGGAATCGTTTGAGGTTTTCGGTTCCGGCGTATGGTACGGCACACCTGTTGAAGAAGTTGAACCGTATTTAAGCAAGGGCTGCTGGACGTTGCTGGAAATAGACGTTCGCGGTTGCCAGGCGGTTAAAGAACGCTATTCCGACGAGGTTGTTTCGGTGTTTATTTCCCCCGGTTCTATGGGGGCTTTAGAAAAACGTCTTCGCGGTCGAAAGACAGAATCCGAAGAGGAAATTCGCATCCGTCTTAAACGCGCGGAAGCGGAAATGGCAACCGCCAGTTCATACGACTATATTGTTATCAACGACAGCGTTGCTAATGCAGTCAACGCTATTTGTCATATTGTAGAGAAGGAGATGTAAAAATGTACAACGAACTTCGAGAAGAAGAAATCGTCAATAAAGTTGGCGGTCGATTCAAACTGTCCACATTGATTCAGAAACGCATGACGGCTCTCAATCGCGGCGGTCGCCCTCTGGTTGATCTCAAAACGGACGACAAGATGGCGATTATCATTGCTGAAATTATGCAGGATAAAATCTTTCTTGACACCAACAACGAGATTAAAACCGCTGACGACATTCATGGCGTAGATATTATTTCCGACATGGGATTTGAAGATTTCCACTAAACGATGAGTCAGGCGCCAGTTGTTCTGTTGGGGGTAACGGGCGGCATTGCCGCCTATAAATCAGCGGCGTTAACCAGTCTTTTAACGCGCGCCGGGGTGGATGTGCGCGTTATTATGACGCAAAACGCAACGCATCTTGTTGCCCCGAGAACGTTCCAGGCGCTTTCGAATAATCCTGTCTATACAGAGATGTTTTTTAACGGCTCGTCTGCCCACCCACATATAGATTTGGCTCGTCAATGCGACCTGATGTGCGTCGCTCCCGCAACTGCAAACTTTTTAGCCAAGGCTGCATACGGGTTGGCGGACGACTTGCTTTCCACAACCGTATTGGCTTTTGCCGGTCCGATTCTTGTCGCTCCTGCCATGAACGAAACGATGTGGTCTAAACCTGCCGTTAAACGCAATGTGAAAACGCTCCTGAAAGACGGGTTTATTTTTATCGGTCCTGAAAAAGGACGGTTTAGCTGCGGGGAGTCCGGCGAGGGGAGAATGACAGAGCCGGAGCAAATTCTTCAGAGAATTCTCGATCTTTTACCGAAAAGCAAATAGCAGAATGCCCCTGTTTCAAAACGTCTATTAAACTCTCGAAAAATCGATTGATTTGGGACAGGTGAACGTTCTTTGTCCAACATAAGCACATTGTGGCGCCAGCTTGTGATAATCCTCTGCTGTCTTGCTGATATTTGGAAAAAATTTCTTTGTGTTGCATCCTAAATTTGCGCACCCCTACAGACAAATGCAATTATAACCATCTTGACTTTAAATACTGCTTCTTATATAATAATTGTAAACACGCTTATTGGGCGCCGAGTTTGTTTTGGCAACTGAGCATGTCAGGAATTTAATATACGCCTTTAGGCTCCCATCCCAAATTCAATTTCTTATTTCCTATGGAACGCTACGAATTTACTCGAGACGACGATTTTGCAATTTATACTCAAGCCGCTTACCGAGCGACAGGGTCGGTATACCATTGGAACATAGCCGTTCGACCAGACCAGTTGGGCGACATTGCAGCATTGCCGGTCTACGGCGCCTTTGTCAGTTTTAAGCGGGTAGGACAGCTTCGCTCTTGTATGGGAACGCTTGGCCCCAACATGAAGCTGGCGCAGGCAATTAACGATGCCGCTAATTCCGCCGCGACAAAAGATCCCCGCTTTCCCGCAATCTCGCCTGCGGAATTGCCCTTCCTGGAAATGGAAGTCTGGATTCTTTGGGAGCCGGAACCGATTGAAGCCAATCCCGACAACGTTATCATTGGCAAACACGGCTTGATTGCGAGCAAGGGCTATCGTCGCGGTTTGCTTCTTCCGTCCGTAGCTACGGAATACAAAATGGATCCGGAAACGTTTTTGAGTCACACGTGTCTCAAAGCCGGTCTGCCAGCCGACGCCTGGAGAGACGGCTCTGTTAAATTCGAACGTTTTGAAGGGCATCTTATTAAAGGCGATTTCCCCGCGTGCGCCGCAGAGTTACAAGATGACAATCAGATAGTTGGAACGGCGTACGGAGCGCAGCCCAACGCTCGTCATATTGCCGCTCTTGCCGACTTTACCCGCCAAAACGCTCTGGCGTTTTTCAAGGGCGGCGTTGAAAACGCATATTTGCCCGGCGCGTTCGATGGGAACGTGCACGGCGCCCTGGTGAGAATGAAATTGGGATCCAGAGGACAATATATGGAATCGGTCCGAATGTCCCTTCAAAACACGATTCCGTTCCAAACGTCGGTTCTGGAATTAACAAAGACGATTTGCGCCAGCATAAAACAACAAATCGGCAAACAAGACCCGCCCGAGAATTTCATCATGGGGTTGGCGGTCTTTTACGAACCGGCAAAACAGGGAACTGCGGCGGAATTTGACCCGTCGGGAATTAAAACGTCGGATCGCGGCATTTTAGTTATTCGCAACAACGCATGGGCGTTGGCGTTCGACCCAAAATCCAGCCCGGAAATTCTGCTCGATCGCGCCCTGAAACACGCCGGGTTCGAGGCGGATAAATCGGTTGACGTTTACTCAATGCGCGTCATTTCGACGGAGCCGCTGTTAATGACGACTAACGTTCCCAGCGCTCAGCAGCTGCAAAAATACCGCACGCCTGTTGTGGCAGGAAAATTTTATCCCGCCGACAGCAAGGAATGCAAAAAGCTGGTTGACACGCTTTTCCTCGAAGTTGAATCCCCGAAAGAACCGTGCGCCGGGGCGATTATTCCTCATGCGGGCTGGATGTATTCCGCTCGGCTTGCCGTTCGCACCCTGGCTCAAATCGAGTTCCCGTCTCGCGTTGTGATTTTCTGCCCGAAGCATACCGCTCAAGGCGTTAATATGGCAGTGGCTCCGCAAGAAAAATGGATCATTCCAACCGGAGCGGTTGACATTGACCAGGAGTTTGCCCGGCGTCTGGTAAAAGAGTGCGACATGCTTCAGCTGGACTCTGAAGCGCACCGCAACGAACACGCTATTGAGGTCGTACTTCCTTTTATCGTTCATCAGGCTCCTGCGGCGCAGTTTACCGCTATCGCGTTGGGTGGAATGTCATACGAACAGGTTGACAAACTTTCCGACCAGTTGGCGGCGTTCTTCTCAAAGTTAAAGAATCCGCCACTGTTTATCGTGTCCAGCGATATGAACCATTATGCCGACGTTGACACAACGATCAAGCAGGACGAAAAGGCTATGAAAGAAATCGAAACTCTCGATCCCGAGGGACTCTTTAACGTTTGTCATGCGGAACATGTTTCCATGTGCGGGGCAACGCCTGCCGCCGTGGTTATGGCTACGTTAAAGAAGATGAACCTTCTTCATTCCGCAAAGCTTGTTGGGCACATTAATTCCTCGGTTATTTCCGGCGATAACGACCATTGCGTCGGCTATTGCGGATATATATTCAAGTAAGGCAAGATGCAGTAGAAAAAATATATTTGTATCATGTTGAAAATTCGCATCGCGTTGGCGTTTTTTATGTTTGCATTGGTTCTGAGCGGGATTACGGCTTTTCCGCTCAGAAGCGAACTCCATTTGCACAACCAGTATTTTGGAAGCGGGACGACGTTTGGGAATCAGTTTCCAGACGTCGCGATTTATCTTCGGTACGTTCAGGAAGGGCTGGATAACAACGCCGCCCAGTTTCCGTTTATGAGCTACGGTACGGACTGGCTGGCATTTTCTCACATTGTTATTGCAATTGCGTTTATCGGACCGTTCCGCGACCCCGTCAAAAACATTTGGGTAACGCAGTTTGGGATAATATGCTGTATTCTGGTTTTCCCGTTGGCGTTTATTTGCGGCTCCATTCGCTCCATACCGATTTTCTGGCAGCTGATAGACTGCTCTTTCGGATTCTTCGGTTTGTTTCCCTTGCTGCTGGTCTATAAATGGACAAAAGAACTGGAAGCGCAGCAAGAGGGGAATTAGCATAACAAATAACGCACGCGGAGCGGTTGGCTCAGCTTGCGTTTTGTGATAATTCAGACATTTACATTTCTAATTAAAGAAAGTGCAACATTCTGATAATTAGCCTTTTGGCCCGGCAGCAGCGATTTTTTCGTCTGCAATGTCGGCATACTTTGCAAAGTTTTCCTGGAACATGCGAGCCAGCTTTTTTGCCTGCTGTTCGTATGCGATTTTATTCGACCAGGATTTTTCCGGAACCAGGGTTTCGTCTGGAATGCCTTCAATTTCCATCGGGATGTTAAGCCCAAAAATGGGTTCGACAACGGTTGGCGTGTCAACCAACTCGCCGGAATGGATAGCGTCAATGATAGCGCGGGTGTACTTGATTGACATTCGTTTTCCGATTCCGTACGGTCCGCCCGTCCAGCCGGTATTGACCAGCCAGGCGTTGGCGCCGTGCCGTTCCATCTTTTCAGCCAACAGTTCAGCATACCGAGATGGGTGCCAAACCAAAAACGGCGCGCCAAAGCAGGCGGAAAACGTTGGTTGAGGTTCGGTTACGCCTGTTTCTGTGCCGGCGACTTTAGCGGTATAGCCGCTCATGTAGTAGTACATCGCCTGTTCTGGCGTCAATTTGCTTACCGGAGGAAGAACGCCAAACGCGTCGCAAACCAGGAAAATAATATTGCGAGGATGCGTTCCAATGCACGGCATCTTGACGTTTTCGATGAATTCCATCGGATAAGACGCACGCGTGTTTTCTGTAATGGAACCGTCAGTATAATCAACAACTCGCGTATTCGGGTCGTAGACAACGTTCTCGAGAACCGTGCCGAATCGAATTGCGTTGTAAATTTCCGGCTCGCTTTCTTTGGAAAGGTCGATGCACTTGGCATAGCAGCCGCCTTCAATGTTGAATACGCCAAGATCTGTCCAGCAATGTTCGTCGTCGCCGATAAGGCGTCGGTTTGCTTCCGTTGACAGGGTGGTTTTCCCCGTTCCGGAAAGCCCGAAAAACAGAGAGACGTCGCCGTCAGCGCCTTCGTTGGCGGAGCAGTGCATTGACAAGATGCCTTCTTTTGGCATAAGGTAGTTCATAATTGTGAACACGCCTTTTTTCATTTCGCCTGCGTACTGCGTTCCCAAAATAACCAATTCGCGCTTGGCAAGGTTGAGGTTGACGCTGGTTGTTGACGTTAAACCTTCCGTTGCCGCGTCTGCCGGGAATTCTCCGGCGTTGAGAATGACGTAATCAGGCTGACCGAAGTTTTCCAGTTCTTTTACCGTTGGTCGAACAAGCATGTTGTGCATGAACAACGCATGATAAGATCGAGCGCAAATGACGCGAACTTTAATCCGGCGTTCTACGTCCCAACCGGCGAAACCGTCGATAACGAAGATTTCGTCTCGGCTGTCGAGGTAATCAATAGCTCGCTGGCGATTGGTATTAAAGGATTCTTCAGACAATTTAATGTTGACGTCTCCCCACCAAACATCGTTGACGCAATCCGGCGTTTCGACAATGCGTTTGTCTTTTGGACTGCGACCTGTTTTGGCGGCAGAACTCGTAATCAAAGCTCCAGCGGAAGAAACAGCAGCCGCATCGTGTTTCAGCGCTTTCTCATAAAGAATGGCGGGAACGGGGTTGCGGACAATAGTGGGTCGGGTGATGCCCAAAGGACTAAGGTCAAGTTTGACGGACATTTTAGGGTGAACTCCTCCTTAATGTGGTTGTTAAAATAACCGTAGGAAATACATTTCTAAATCATCTATATTATATCGATTTTTCTTAATTTGTTAGGGGGGAGATAAAAATCTCTTGATTTTAATTTTTGAGTGTATAATATAGGTAAAATATCGATAGATTATTTGTTTTTTTGTTTGATTTATTTGTGAAAATGCTATGATTATTGACCTGTCCCATCGGCTTACTGCTCAAAGTCTTCCGTTTCCGGGCGATCCCGAATTCACGTCCGTTCCAGTTCTGACGCAGGACAACGGCGGGTTTAACGTTTTATCCGTTAGTTTTTCGACGCACTGGGGAACGCACTTGGACGCTCCGGCTCACATTGACGTCGCGGCTGGGGACGTTGCCTCGATTCCGTTGGCAACTCTTTATGGCAAATGCATTTGCATACCGTTAAATCGAGAAAAAAATATTGAGCCAGATTCCGAAATAACGCTCGATCAGATTTTACCTTTTGCTCCGTTGTTGAAACAAACCAGGAAAATTCTGTTTCAAACAGGGTGGAGTGAAAAATGGGACTCGCTGGAATACTTTAACCACGCCCCGGGGTTCACGTTAGACGCATTGCGATTTTTGGCTCAAACGCCCATTGAGCTATTGGGAGTGGATTTGCCGTCGCCGGTTCGAGAAAAGGACGAATTGGCAGGTCATCAGATTTTACTCAATAACAATATATGTATTCTGGAGAATCTGGCGAACTTTCATCAACTTCCGCCTGCTCCGCAAGAGTTTATTCTTTCGGCTTTGCCGCCTGCCATTGAGAATTTAGACGGATTTCCAGTTCGAGCCGTTGCAATTTTAGATCAGTAACACTAAAAGAGCGAATATTGCCAATTGAATGTTGTAATTTTGAGGGCTGGCATATCCCTAAATAAGTGTTTATTCCGCATATTAGGATTATGTTTCCGCCATCGCGGTAAAAAAACAAAAAAATTTTAAAATTAAAACCTTCCTGGATCAAAACAGGGTGTATAATATAACTGAATTTGGAAGCAATCTGCTAAAAGCGTTTCTACACGTTCAAATTCATCATACCCATTACCAAAACGTCCGACCAAAGGAATTGGAACCGGACGTTTTTTTATTTTGCCTTGTATAAACATATATGTCTGTATAAATAAATGGCATGGATTGAAAGAATCTGCTGTCGCTTCTGTTATAATCGCTATAAATTCAAGAAATCTCAATTATTTTTCGAAATTTTCATTTTTTTCGAAAGATTTTTCTTGACTTTTCGTAGATACTTATGTACAATATGAGCATTGATTGTTTTAGATACGAAACGTAAATTTGCCTTGGGGAAAGACCATCGGCTTTAGACGATACAAGTCATCGGTCTGGGTTTGCGTTTCAATGGATTATCCGCTGAGGCTCCCCACTCCTGCCTAACGCCTCAGACGCATGTATTCTAAACGCTTATAGTCAACAGAGTCGGGATTAGAATAGGGCGCTCTTACGGATGAGGGGGCCTGTAATAATGTTTTTATAAGCTTTGCGGTTTTTTTCCGCAGGGGCTAAATATTATATACAACTAAAACCGAAAACAAGAATGAACAAAATCATCTCTGTTTCGTAAAAGTAAAGACGTTTGTTTTTCTATTATATTTGATATAATAATTAGACAATTACGTCCAAACAAATTTCCATTAATGCAATCAATACTTTTCCCCCCAAGGGGAAAGACAATCACCAACTTCACATTTTTTAGGAGATTTTATTATGCGTAACCGCAACGTTTTTGACGCCATTCTTGAGGATGGGCACGATGAAGATTTCGAACCAGTTGCCACACCGGACTTTCAGCCAACTGACGCCCCAGCTGGTTCTCAGGCTAAGCTGGAAGTCCTTGCTGAACGTATTCGACTTGGTCAGCCGCTGTGGCACAAGGACGACCGTAAGGATTACGGCAGCCTCTCTGGTTATCCCATCACGAAAAAATAAAACAGGGATGAGCGTCTGTCCATTTGTTGTTTTTGTTTTGTGTAGGTAGAGTATTTTATTTGTAGTCAACAGTCAGTTTTTTTGTAGTCAGTGATAAAGGTTTCTTCCCTCCTTTATCGCTGACTTTTTTTATAAATATATATCTTTTATAATATATATCCCGGAATTCTAAATTATGCGCTCTTCAAGCTAATAAAGATTATTCTCGGAGATATTTATCTGTTTTATATGCAAGTTCTCCTGCTGTATAATCCGTATTTTTGATATAAATAAAAAAATTTTAAAGAAAAACTGTAAATTTCTTGTCTAACAGGTTGAAGAATTTTTGAGAAAGAATTACAATAGATATTATCGGGAGAAGTATCGTTAGCGCTAATCGTTTTTGAAAATATTTACCAACGATGGCGCGCGGCAGCTTTTTCCCCTTTGCCTTCCCCCCCTCGAACTGGGCTTAATTGTTTTCCCCTCAACATTCCTTCCGCATCCCCTTATGGCATCCTTTCAATTCTATTGTCCTCCTAGTCGCATAACCAAGGCTTGGGCAGAGCTTGGGTATGCCTATGGTTTTGACATGATGCCGTGGCAAACGTGGATTGACTATCAACCGGGGTCGGTAACGGCTCACATGGAAGACGCCGACGCGGTTCGTTTTTGCTGCCCGTGGTATCAGAAGAATATGGGGGTGATAACGCTTTCGACGACGACTCTGGCTCAGCGAGAGCGGCCGTATATTCTTTCAGTCGAAATGGCGCGCGAGAAAATTTGCGCCGTTCGCGCTCAAATGTTTGAATGGGGGCAGATGGGGCTTAACCCTTCTCCGGCAGTTGAGGAGTATCTTCATATTGCGACCTCCGCATTAGGCAGAGCCACGAGGAATATGTACGGTCCGTCTCCGATAGATGCGATTTTACATCCCGAGGTTCTCAATAATACGGCTCCCAACGGGGAAGGGGCGTCTGCGCCGGTTCAGGTTCGGTATCCGGAAGACGTGGCAATGCTGGTTCAGGAATCCATGACAGCGTTACAATACGCTCTTGAGGCGGCAAACATTCTTACGTCCAATTACGTTGCCAGACGATTAGCGATTGTCGGCTCTCCCTCTCGTCTTGCCGACCTGGGCTGCTCTTTGGGAGACATTGTTCCTACCGGACCGTTTACCTCCGTGTTTACCAACGCTTTCCAGACGGCTCGAATCGATATTAACTGGCGAAAGCTCGACCAACATTCCAAATACCGGGAACGGTGCATCAAACAGATGAAATGGTGCAAAAACAACAACGTTAAATGCGCTGTCGGTCCGTTGATTCGGTTTGAAGACATTTTCTTCCCGGAATGGCTTACTCTTTATGCGGATGATTTCGACGCGATTTGCGACTTTGTTCGGAAATACGTTGTTAAATGCGTTGAAACATTCGGCGAATACGTTGACATTTGGTTTGCGGCCTCAAAAATCAACGTCAGCGAAGCTCTCGGTCTTAACGAAGAACAGCGGGCGCAGATTACCGCCATTGTTCTGGAAACGCTTCAGCAGCAAAAAGTTACAGGGGACGTCGGCATAAGCTTGTCACAGCCGTTTGACGAAAACCTGGGTCGGGTCAACAGCTGCTTTACGGCGTACTATTATGCAGAGGCGTTGTTCAACAGCGGCTTGAAAATTGACTTTATCGATCTGAATATGGACATCGGCTTTACTGGCGACGGCACGCAAGACCGCGACCCGCTTCAGTACAGCAAACTGTTGGACGGCTGGGTAAACGCCGGCATTCCCATCAGCATCTCTCTTTCCGTGCCGGGGATTAAAGATTCGCCCGCCAACCCGAGGCTTAAAATGCCGTACTGGTCTGGCTGGACGTACCAGATTCAGCACAACTGGCTTAAACGATGTTTGCCGTTATTCTGGGCAAAACCCCGAATTAAACAGATTATCTGGAACACCATTATTGACCCGCAGGAATCCGGCTTGTTCTCAACCGGGCTGTTTGACGTCCAGGGGCGAAGCAAACCGGCTTTGAAAGTCTTTATTGGCTTGCCAAAGATGTTTGAGACAAACTGATGGGGCTGTCTGCCGCACTCTTGCAATTTGTTTTTGAATCTCTTATAATAAAATCGTAAAAATAAGCGGCAGTATTCCCAGATTGAATTGCTTGCCGTTCGATACTGTCTTATGAAAGGAGCGCTTTATTTTGAAAACCTGTAAACACATTTTAACAATTGCAGTCCTCGGGCTGGTTTGCGCTTTGAGCGAGGGTTCGTTCGCTCAGCAAGCGTCGTCTGATTCCTATAAACCGAACGCGGCAGCAATGTCGCCCAAGTATCACGAGTTCTGGAACGCGGACGTTCAGGCGAAAATCGACGCGGATATCGAAAAGAACCGCAAGGCGGACGCGGTTATCGAATTGACGGCGTCTGCGGCGTGCGCTGAGGTTAAAGTTGAGCAGATAACGCACAAGTTCCGATTCGGCAGCAATATATTCGTCTTCGGACAGCTTCCAACTCCCGAGCTGAACGACGCCTATAAAAGCCTTTTTGGCGATTTATGGAACAGCGGGACAGTCGCGTTCTACTGGAAGACGCTGGAATTCGAGCAGGGCAAAGTCCGCTTTGAAGGCAACCAATACGACACGCCGGAATACTGGGCGAATTCAAAAGACCCGAAACAGGAACGCCATTGGCGACGTCCTCCGACTGACCCTTGCGTCGATTTTCTCAACTCCAAAGGGCTTTACGTTCATGGTCACGCGATGATTTACGGAATGCGCCGCTGGGGACATCCAGACTGGGCGCCGGAAGATCGCAAGGAGCTGGAAAAGCTCTTTGAGGAACACATCAAGCTGTTGTGTCAGCGGTACGGCGACCGGGTTCAGGAATGGGACGTCGTCAACGAATGTATCGACCAGGCGAACCGCGGAATCATGCCAGACGACTACACGTATAAATGCTTCAAATGGGCGGAAAAGTACTTGCCCGCCAGCGTTCGGCTGTCCTCAAATGAATGTGACATGAGCTGGGGACCGAAACGTCGGTATGTCGAAATCGTTCGGGACCTGGTTGACCGTGGCGCGAAAGTGGACTTGATGGGCGTCCAAAAACATTTCTTTAATCCTAAAACCGTCGCCTCGATTGCCAACGGCGCCGATTCACATACGCCAGCGTTCATGTACAGCGTTTTGGATTGCATGGCGGAAGCGGAACGACCGATTCACATCAGCGAAGTTACTATTCCCGCGCCGACGGATGACGAAAAGGGTCGCGACATTCAGGCGGTTGTGGCGTACAATCTGTATCGGCTATGGTTTTCGTATCCCAACGTTGAGGGAATAACGTGGTGGAATTCCATCGACGGCGGTGGCGCGCCGGGCGAACCGACAACCTCCGGCGTTCTGGATTCCAACGGACAGAAAAAGCCCGTTTATAACGCGCTTGAGCAGCTTATCAATCACGACTGGAAAACGAACCTGACCGTCAAAGCGGACGAAACTGGAATAGTAAAATTTCGCGGCTTCCGAGGCAAGTATCGCCTGACCTGGACAGACGCGTCCGGAACGGAACAGACGAAAGAAGTCGTTGTTGAATAGGTATATTCTCCCCTTACTAAAGTTTTTTGGAAAGGGGAGTTTTTTCCCGGGCGCTTACGCAACCCGAATATTAAAACGTGACATTTTTCGGAGTGCGAGAGGGAAGCGTTAGCGGAACTCTCGCTTTTTTAATCAATAGTATTACTCAAACCGTCAGGCGTAGCTTGATACAGATAATTAACGCCGCTTGACGGCAAGCCG
>JAZQDP010000137.1:0-8839 GCA_045546875.1 Thermoguttaceae bacterium
GTGAGCCATAAGTACGATTATAGGTATTGAAAGGAATTATTGCCTGTTGTTTAAATGTTATCCCATTGTCTACGCTTTTAAAAAGTCTATATATATGATTGGGTTGTGTACCAGCAAAATTGGGATTGCAAAACAGCAAAACGTCTTCAGACGTCTACGGTTCTGGGCGCATTCTCGTTTTGACAAACGAACTGCCAACAACAACCGGAACAGCCACAGTCAACGAAGGAACGCTCTTTAACGCCAATGGCAGCAACCCAACGTACGATAACGACATTCAAATCAAAGGCGTTGGCGGCTTGCGAATCGGCTGGAATATGACGATGAACGTAACGGGCAAGATTTCAGACTATACAGACGCCATCGGAAACGTAACGCCCGGCAAGCTGATTTTCGAGCACGACGGCAACGACATTCGTCTTCTCAACGGAGCCAACGATTACTCCGGCGGAACTCAAATCAGCGGCGGAAACGTTACCAGCGGCGGCGGAGCGGCAACGATCACCGTTTATGCCGACGGAACTCCGTTTGGAACCGGTCCGGTTTCTTTTGGAGCAGACGGTTCTGCTATTGCTTTGAACAATCACGCTATTACCGTTGCAGGTTTTGACGGCGGAACAACCGGTACGGTCAGCGGGAGCGATACGCTGACAATCAACAACGGGACGAATAACTACTCGGCTCCGGTTACGATTAACAACGTAACAAATTTGAATATAACCGGCTCCGGTTCTCAAACGGTTGCTTCGGCTGACGTAACTAATCTGACCATTTCTTCGGGCGAGATGAGCTTCTCCGGCGCATTAAACGTTCCAGGAAACATCACAATCGCCTCGGGCGCAACCCTCAAAATGACAGGAACGGGGGCGTCCTTGAATGCGGGTAATCAAGTCAACATTCAAGATGGCGCAACGCTCTACTTTGAAAACGCCGTCCCGCGCAACGACAATACAGTTCTGGCTATTAATATTGCCGAAGGCGGAACGTTAAAGTTCTACGAAACCGATACCGGCGACCATAACGACAACAACTCTCTTGTTCGGGGCGCCAGTAAGAATCTTACAATTACCGGCGACGGATCCTTCGTCAAAACGGGAACTGGCAAGCTGTTTATCACCAACCAGGACTACAGCGCCAAAGTCGCTATCGTCCTTTCCGATAAAGCCGTCATTGACGTTCAGGAAGGCGATTTGGTCAACGGAGGATGGTCGCCGGATTGCTGGAAAATGACAACTGGCGATGTTACAACGTACAACCAGGCAACGCTCAATATCGGACCGAACGGAACAGTTGACCTTTGGGACGGAACGTTGCACGTCGGCGGAATTACCGGCGACGTTGACGGCGAAAACGCCGGAAGAATCATCTCCAAAAACAACGGCAAGATTATTATTGGCGCTGGCATGACGGATGCCAGCAAAACCTATGTTTATAATGGCGATGTCAGCTTAAGCGGAGGCAGAGACTTTATCAAAGAAGGAAAGAACACGCAGGTCTTGGCTGGAACGTACATTCATTCCGGCAATACAACAGTTAACGATGGAACGCTGGAATTCTCCGGCACGGCTGAAATTAACGCGTTCATCCTTAACGGAGGATCTGTCAATATTACCGATGGAACTACAACCATGAAAGGCAACGGCAGTCTTTCAAACGGCGCGACAATTACCGTTTCAGACAACGCCAATTTTGTATTTGATTTGGGCGACGGCAGACAATCTCAAACTTCGCTGGAACCGCTGGCTGTAGTTGGTAAAATGGTTCTTAAAACTGGAAACTTCAGCGCTATCAATATTTCAAATCAAACGCAGCTTGAATTGGCAGGCGGCATTGTGAAAAACAATGGCGACGTTACAGAGTCAAACAACATTGCCAATATTAATACAGACGTTTATCTCAGCGCGGATTCTCGTTTGATGGCAGGCTGGACAGATGGCGTTATTAACGTCAACGGCGTTATTTCCGGTCCCGCTAAACTCATTATGCGTAACGACAGCGGAACGGTTTACCTCAACAAGACCAATACTTATACTGGCGGAACGCAAATTGGAGACGAATACAACAACGGCGGGATTGGCAGACTTGTCATGGGCGCGGACAACGCTCTGGGAACCGGTCCGATTTCTTTCGGATCCAATAATTCCTTCCTTGACATGTCAACGTATTCCCAGGTCTTTAACGGCATTGACAACCAAAACGGTTCCGGCGGGAATTTTGGAGGGAACTCAATCAGCAATACAGCCAACTTGCTGGAATCTCCTGCGTTTAACGCGGCGGAAGGAACGAATTTCGTCTATACAGGAACTCTGCCAACTCTTTCCGGTACGATAACCAAAACCGGCACGGGTTCGCAAACAATTGTCTCGGCAGACGTTGACGCCATTTCCGTTACAGAAGGAACAATGGGCTTTTCTGGCGCATTGGTTGCTGACAGCGTTTCAATCGCTCCGGGCGCAACTCTCAAAATGACGGGAACAGGGTCGTCCATTAACGTTGTCAATCCGGTAAATATTCAAGACGGCGCAACCCTCTTCTTTGAAAACGCTGTTCCGCGCAATCCTGAAAATACATCCGTAAATATCAACATTGCGGAAGGCGGAACGTTAAAATTCTCCGAAACTGAAACCGCCGACCACCTCGAAAGCAACACCCTGGTTGACGTAGAACATAGTCATTTGAAAACTTTTATCACAGGAGACGGCAATTTCGTCAAGACGGGTACTGGAAAGTTGTTTATGTACCGAAATGCAACTTTCAGCGGCGATAATTTGTCAATCGTTCTTTCAGACAAAGCCCTTATTGACGTTCAGGAAGGCGATTTGGTTAACGGCGGCTGGAATGCCAACGGATGGAAGAAAACGGACGGCGACGTTACAACGTACAACCAGGCGACCTTAAACATTGGACCGAAAGGAACGGTTGATCTTTGGGACGGAACGATGTACGTTGGCGGAATCACCGGCGACGTTGACGGCGAAAACGCCGGGAGAATCATCTCCAAAAACAACGGTCATCTCGTCATTGGCATGGGAATTACAGACACAGCCAGAACTGACGTTTATAATGGAAACGTTGATTTAGCCGCAGGTCGTTCTATTACCAAAGAAGGCTCGGCTACGCAGAAATTCACGGGAACGTTTACCAACCTCGGAACGACAAACGTCAATGGCGGTACGCTGGAATTCACCGGAGACACAACCCTGGGACCGTTCAATTTCGCCAACAACGGCAAAATCAACGTTACCGACGGTTCTCTAACTTTTGGCGCGGGCGTTATTATAACACCCAACATTCCGTTTAACGTTGACGACAGCGTTGTTTTAACTATCGATCCAGGAGATGAACAAGTTGTCGCTCAGCGGTATACCGCAAATGACGGTCCGCTCAATATTGCTAAAAAGATTATCGCCAAGAGCGGGTATTTTAGAACCGTCAATATTTCAGACGCAACCGCGCTTGAACTCGACGGCGGCATCTTGCAGAATAACGGCGACACCACCGGAACGACGACGTCCAATATCAATACGGATATTTATCTGGCATCCGACTCCAGTCTCATGGCGGGATGGGGCGGACGCATGAACGTCAGCGGTGTCATTTCCGGTCCCGGCAAGCTGATTATTCGCGACGACAGCGGCACGATTTATCTCAATAAATCCAATACGTATGAAGGCGGAACGCAAGTCGGCGACAATTTTAACGCTGACCAGTGCGGTCGCATTGTTGCTGGCGCGGAAAACGTGTTGGGAACCGGACGCCTGTATTTCATCAAAGACAACTCGTTCTTCGATATGGCGGGATACGCTCAAACGATTGACGGATTGGGTAAAGACATGAGTTCTGACGAAGTTCAGTACAAAGGCTCTGTCAACAACTCCGGCGCTGCAACGACGTTGACGCTTGACGTTCCCGAAGGCGAAACGTACAACTATACCGGCTCCGTTGCGAACAACGTTAGCATCGTCAAAACGGGAGCAGGAACTCAACAGTTCAACCTCGCCGACGGCGCAACGTTTGCTAAAGACATTCTCGTCTCCAACGGACGTCTGGATATGAAAGAGTACTATACTGGCACGCTAACGATAAATGATGGCGGCGTTTTCTCGCCGGGCAACTCGATTGGAACGCTCAATCTGACGGGCGACTTCAATCTCGACGGCGGAACGCTGCTGATGGAAATCGGCGGTCCGACGATAGCCGACAGCGACCAGCTGATTATCAACGGCAATTTGAATTTGAACGACGGGGATATTGTTTTACAATTCCTCAGCGACATGACGCCCAACGCGGAATTCGCCGTCGTTTTAGACGCTGACAACAGCGCCGACCTCGACGTGCTGAGCTTTGTCGACTCCTATTATTACACTAATTTGAGCTATGGCTTAGGCGATTCCGGGTTATGGGTGTTGTCCGGTAAAGTGGACCCCAACGCTGTTCCGGAACCGTCAACCTGGGCGCTACTGATTCTCGGCGCTGCCGGGCTGGCGTACATGCGGAAACGCAAATAATTCGGAATTCGGAATTACGCAAAGCGTAGGCGAGCCGGGAACGTGAGTTCCCGGTAAAAGCCTCACGCTCTAGTTCGCAAAGTTCGCGAAGTGTTAAAAAATAGGCGAGAGCGAAAGCTCTCGCTTTTTTGTTTTACCGAACGCGCACGGTTGAACCCGGCTCGCGGGTGGGACGCCCGGGAAAATCCTCGCGCGGAGCCGCGGAGTGAGCCACGAAAGATGTGGAGTGCGGCGCCTTGGCGCCTCTTTCTTTTTTGACGCCTTGGCGCCAATGCGGGCAGAATGCCAGCGGAAGAATTATTAAGCCGCAAAGAACGCAAAGGACGCAAAGTGTTAAAAGAGAACAACCGCGTTAGCGGTTCTAGTTGAACGCTTCGCGTAATTCCGAATTCCGCATTCCGAATTAAACTACTACCTACTCCATAAACGCTATAGCTTGACATCTTTTCTTCCTGTGCTAAAATAATTCTATCGATAAAAACAGAAATATTAAATCGGAGGAACGGTTCCTCTGGTTTACAATCCAATAACCTTTACCCTCTTAAAAGACATGACCACATTGGGAACGGCTCTTAGACCGTCTGCTGTTAAGGTATTGATGCTCGGTTCAGGCGAACTTGGCAAAGAAGTTGTAATTGAGATGATGCGTTTAGGCGTTGAAGTTGTAGCGGTTGACCGTTACGAGAACGCGCCGGGAATGCAGGTGGCGCACCGCAGCTACTTCATCAACATGCTCGACGGCGCTCAGCTGCGCGAAGTTATCGAAAAGGAAAAGCCAGACTACATCGTTCCGGAAGTCGAAGCGATTGCTACGCCGACTTTGGTTGAGCTGGAAAAAGAAGGGTATACGGTTATCCCGACCGCCAACGCCGCGTTCCTGACCATGAACCGGGAAGGGATTCGCCGTCTGGCGGCTGAAGAACTCGGTCTGCCGACGTCGCCGTACCGGTTTGCCGCCAATTACGACGAGTTCAAGCAAGCGGTTGCTGAAATCGGGACGCCGTGCGTTATCAAGCCGATTATGTCCTCTTCCGGACACGGTCAGAGCGTTTGCAAAACTGCGGACGACGTCGACAAATGCTGGCAGATCGCTCAGGAAGGCGGCCGCGCCGGCGCCGGCAAAGTCATCGTCGAAGGGTTTATCGATTTCGACTACGAGATTACCCTTCTCACCGTTCGTCACGCAGGCGGAACGTCGTTCCTCGAGCCGATTGGACATCATCAGGTTGACGGCGACTATCAGGAATCCTGGCAGCCGCAGCCCATGTCGGACGAAGCGAAGGCGAAAGCTCAGGAAATTGCCGGCAAGATCACCGGCGCGCTGGGCGGACGCGGTATATTCGGCGTCGAAATGTTCATCAAGGGCGACAAGGTCATTTTCAGCGAGGTTTCCCCTCGTCCGCACGACACCGGCATGGTAACGATGATTTCTCAAGACCTGTCGGAATTCGCGTTGCACGCCCGCGCCATTCTCGGATTGCCCATTCCCAACATTGCTTTCCACGGACCGTCGGCGTCCAAGGCGATTGTCGCCCGCGGAGACAGTGACAACGTTACGTTCTCCAATCTGGATAAAGTTCTCGAAGCGCCCAATACGACAATGCGTATTTTCGGCAAAGGCGAAGTCCACGGGCATCGCCGCGTCGGCGTTCTGCTGGCTCGAGACGAAACCATTGACGCCGCCCTCGCTCGCGTTTTCAAAATGAGCGAAGACCTCGAATTGGGAAACGTAAAATGAGACAGTAGGCAGTAGGGAATCGTTTTTTAAACACGAAATACGCGAAAAGGAACGAAAAAACACGAAAGATTTATTATTTAATATTTTTCGTTTATTTCGTTTATTTCGTTTATTTCGTGTTTTTCGTGTTTACAATATAACGGACGCCGCCTCGCAACTCGCAAATTTATATGAAATCCACCGGTTTTCTGTCGACGCTTGGCGTGGGAATATGCGCTGTATTTTTAGCCATTTTCCTCCTCATTCCGTATTCAGAACTATTAGCGACAAAGTTCGCTTATTTTCTGTATTTACTGTATCCAGACGAAATCGTTGGCGGTTGGTTCTCCCTTCCCAGCGACTGGCGCGCGACGGAAACTGTCAAGACGTTTTTCGATAGTCTCAATACGTCTTTTTTGCCGATGAATCGTCTGTCGGTTCTTCTCATTGCTGCGATAGAATCTCTCTGGATTTATTCGCTCGGATCGTTGATTTTTCGACTCTTAAATAATCCACTTCAGGACGAATCCCCGGCTCTGCAATTCTGTATGGAATGTTTAACGGGCGCGGCGGCGCTATCCGCGATGACAGGCGTTCTCGGATTGTTTGGCTGTCTTCACGGCTGGCTTTTCTGGACGCTGGCAGGAGGAACGATTATTGCGGAATTCGGAATGCGGAATGCGGAATTACGCAAAGCGCATCAGATTAGTTGCGAGTTGCGAGATGCAAGTTGCGAAAAAGCGACCAACGATAATAATTCTGAGGGGCTTGCGTCAACTCATCACTCCTCACTCCTAACTCCTAACTCAATAATCATATTTGTTGCTCTAACACTCTTGTGTCTCTTGGCTATTCTCCCAGCAATGTCGCCGCCGTGGGAATTTGACGTTCGAGAATACCATCTGGAATCGGTCAAGGAATTCTGGCTTTCAGGACGAATTACCGCGCTGCCTAACAACGCTTACGCCAACATGCCCTTGGGAGCGGAAAGCCTTGTTTTGGCTGCAATGTCGCTTTCCGGCGACTGGTTTTTAGGCGCTCTGGCAGGCAAGACGGTTTTAAGCCTGTTCGTACCATTGACAGCTATTCTCCTGTACGCGTTAGGAGAAAAATACTTATCTAAATGCGCAGGGCTGATCGCAGCGCTGGTTTACGTCTCTGCGCCGCTGGTAATCCGCAACGCTCAGTTTGGATTGATTGACAACGTCTTGGCGGCGTACGCGCTGGCAACGGCAGCGGTAGTCTGTTTGGAATTGGGAAGTTGCGAGTTGCGAGTTGCGAGTTGCGAGAACATCAAAGCGACCAACGGAAGCGAATTTGAACAATCGCGCGGGAGCGCGGACTGGGAGCGGCGCCTCGTCGCCTCACTCATCACTCTTTTAGGCGTCTTGGCAGGCATGGCAGCGGCAATAAAATATCCCGGCGCTCTTTTTGTCGCTTTGCCTTGCTTTGCAGTAGTTTTATGGCAAAGTTGTCGAACGCGTCGTTTTCTTCCTGTAACAACGTTTCTTCTGACAGCGTTGTTTGTCGGCGGAATCTGGTATTTGAAGAACGCAATCCTGCTGGGGAACCCGGTTTATCCGCTGTGTTCCAATCTGTTTGGGAGCGAATTCCCAGCTGGATTTTCTGCGGAATCGTACGCTCGCTGGCAAACCGTTCATGCTCCGCACGGATGGAGCTGGTCAGCAATCGTAACGCCAATAACCGGGTTCTTTATAACATCCAACGACGCCAGCCCGCTGATTCTGCCCGCATTGGCATTGGGAACGCTGTTCTGGAATCGGATTCCAAAACAGGCGCGCTGGTCGCTGATTTATTGCGGACTGTTTATTGTTGGCTGGCTTGCCTTAACCCATCGAATTGAACGGTTTCTTTTACCGGTCGTTCCGTTTATCGCCTTTGCCGGCGGCGCCGCTTTTGACGCGTTATTGTCCAGCAGTTCCGTTTGGCTGGGACGACTACTCAAAGGCGTTTTGGCGTTTAGCGTTGGCTATTCCTGCCTGATTTTAGCGTTGCCAACGCCCGGCGGCATGCTCGGCGCGATGGAAGACGTTTCTGTCATGCGTTCGTCTCCCTTGAGGTTGGGCGAAGGCTTGACGCAGTTGGTTACGCTGAAATCTGAAGAACTTCTCAAAATGAAGGACGCCAATAAACGCGTTTTGCTCATCGGCGACGCGGCTGTTTTTGACTTCCCGATTCCTGTTGAATACGCGGTCTGCTTTAATTCTGACAATTTGCTGGACGACGTAACAAACAAGCTCAAAACAAACGAGCTGCCGCAAACCGTCGTTGTGAATTTAAGCGAGCTTGCCCGATACCAAAATACAGAATACGGGTACAGTTCAAAAATTAAAACGGTCTTGGAACTGTTGGAACGTTCCGACCAACTGGAGCCGATTTATCGTTCTGAGGCAATCATCATTTATCAACAACGCTAATTTCCGATTGGTACGCTCAATATTAGATTGCGAAATAGATAAGATTGGCGAACCAATATGCGTAGTCGTGGAGATGATTGTCCTTAGCCCCGAAGGGGCGCTACAATTGTAACCGTGGGGCGTTAGCCCACGGTAGAACGCTCATAAAAATCTTTCTTAATCGAGTCAGTTCCTTT
>JAZQDP010000138.1:0-5191 GCA_045546875.1 Thermoguttaceae bacterium
GAACGACATGGCTACGATCCGACTTAATCTTCGCATCGAGCGCCAGGCGTGTTGGGTCCAGCGGTATGAAAATGGTGCGCCGGAGTGTTGTATTTCGCGTCGTCATGGCAGCGAGCGCACGTCTTGCTTACCGGGGCAGGGCGAAAGCCGTCCTGCTGGTTGGCTGGAATTCTGGCAATAAACGCATCGTGACAATCGACGCACGAACCGCCTTGAGCGTAAAATCTGCTCTGTAAAAAAGACGTATATTCAAAGTCTTCTTCTTTTATCTGACCGTCTGGATAAAAGGCGTCAGAATCGAGAAGTTCGGGAAAGAAATGGTCGCAGAATTTGGAGCCGGGAGTCCAGTCGGGGTATATTTCCAGTCGTCTGGCATGACACGGGGCGCAGGCGTCTGTGGAAACCTGCCCGGCGGCGTTCCGGAAAGTAAACAAACCGCAGCCGTAACGACGGTCAAACGCTCGTTTCCCGCCGCTGCGAGTTGCAATTTTAATATGAACGCTTCCCGCTCCGTGACAGGATTCGCAGCCGTTGTTTATGTCGGTAAACGTGGTGTGGTACTTTTTTGAAGGGAAATCAAACCCTCTTTTGAGGTTTGTTACATGACACGAGGCGCACATGTAGTTCCAGTTTTGTGCCGGTTGACGCCAATGCAGGACGTCTTCTTCCGGAGTCTGGACTCCCGAATCGTCGTCTGCGTAGAGATGATACCATTTCTTCCCTGCCACGTCCCACGCCCACGGTAAACATTGAATTTTGCCGTCTGATATTTCCACCAAATATTCCTGAAGGGGAAAGACGCCTAAAACATACTTGATTTCGTATCGGCTTAGACGTCCATCAGAGGACTTGACATTGACCCAAAACTTTTGATTTTCCTTAAAAAAAACAGCAGATTCTCCTGAATGTTCCAGCGTTTTGCCGTCAAAAGATCCCAAAACCGTCTGTTCTGTTGCGTGATTCATGGAATTCGCATGATACGACAGGCTCCATCGGCGCGTTAAGGCGTCATGACATTGAGCGCAAGCTTGAGAACCGACGTATTGAGGTTCAATCCCTTTTGGCAACGGGACTGCCCAGACGTAAAAAGACTTTCCCCAGAAAAAGGTTAGAAGGACAATAGCGATAATTCCGCCGACGAGAATGATTCGGGATTTCATAATGGAGAACAAGCGCCCGACAAGGTCGGTTCCTGCTTGGACGTGGGTAACGCCGAAATCGGCTTTTTCGGAGGCAAAACCTTATCCTGCTGCCCGCGCGGTTTCGCGCCCGAGTTAGAACGCAAAGCAGGATTGAGGAAAAACTCCGCAATCCTGCGTTTTGAACTGAGTAAACTACTGGATTTCAAAGACGTCGCTGAAATTTCCGCCCATTCGGGAGGACGTCATTTTAACGTCAGTATGAAGAACCAGGCTGACCACTTTGGTAGCGATTCTGTTGTAACGATCGGTTCCGTCTTGCATGCCGATAAACGGGTTCGTTTTCCAAACCAGTTCGGTTTTGCCGTTGTTTCCAACGCGGGTTTCAGCAACGACTTTTTTGTCTGCCAAACCTTCAACAAATTGAGCAAGACGTTCTTCAAGCGTTTCGCCGTCAACGATTTTCTTGAATTTCAACGCCAAGTCGGTAGCAACCAGATCCTGAATTTTTTCTGCCATCTGAAGACCGCAATTCTGTTCGATGTGCTTCCACATGGAAGGAACGACAACGCTGGCAGCTCCGGGAAAGAGCGTTGTGAGCGCGTGGTCGGTAATGCCATAACGATGGCGAGGGCGACCGCGAGAGGATAATTTTTCGACGGTGCGTTCTACGTAGCCGGCTTCGATAAGCTCGGAAAGCTGCTCGGTAATAGCGGTGCGAGTTACATTCAGATTATCGATCATTTCCGCAATTGCAAGCGGGGGCTGACCAACCAACAGGTTGATGATTCTCATGCCAGCCGATGTAATGTACATTTCAGACATAATATTTTACTTAAAAAACAACGCCAAAAGGGATTATTTGTACAACTTCCCAGTTGAAAAAATCCCATATCAAATCTGATTTTATCAAACGATAAAAATATTCCGGTTATCTCGTCTTAAACAATATTAAAAATACCGTTTAGACGGACGATATACTTAACCGTTTTGGCTTTCCCTCCGGAATTATCCAATTACTTTTTTATAACGCTATGCTTTTGCATGCATTGGAAACGCCAACTATATGGCTTTTACTAAAGGAGGCAATTCAAAACCAATCGGACAAGTTTCATTTAATATTTGTATTATATCTGACTTTAAAATGGCGTCTAGGGAGCGCTATTGAAATACGATAAAATTTTCTCAAAATAATTGAAGAATACCCTTATATTTACCAGAAAACGCCGTCAAATATACTTTGTTTGTATTGATAAAGTAGTCTGGAGCGAATAGTTTTTGAATATAGCTCTATTATAACAGGTTAAAACAAAATTCTTTTGATTGGAAGCGATTGGGTTTATGGGAATTTTTCGGGGCGTGGTAAATATTTTTTGTAAAAACAGACAGGATGAGAAGCAGAAATGCGTCCTGAAAGGACGCTATTTTTATAACCATCGGTTATAGAAATGGCGTCCCCTTCGGGATTTTAGGGGACTAACTTCCGCTGTTGCTATCGCGACGTATTGTCCTCAACTTTTTTTACTGTTCCTTCTTCCTTCTGACCAATCTGTTGTGTGCAGGAAATTTTTGCGGCGCCTTAACTCTCTCAAACTCTGCCAGTAATCCAAGGCTTTATTCCAAAGAGGGGCTACACCCCCACGCCAGAAACGATCAGATTCTGTTCTTGCCCAAGAGTCCAAAGCCTTGGTTCTTTCATCAAATTGAGGCTTATACTTAGTCTGCTCGGCAGGAGTTAATTGATTAAATAACCCATTTACCCGATCAGACTCCTTCATATAAGTATCCCAATCTCCATGATTGATATTGTAGGACTGTGAACCCGGACGCCACAAGCCCGGAGTAGCCGGGGGAGCTAAGCTCTTAAGAGTATTAATATCTCTAATAGGTTGAGGATCAGCAGCCTGCTTGGTCATCCTATGTCTTAATACATAGTTAATAGCCAGCCTAAGACTGGCTAACTTCGTTATCGCTGCTTGCTTGGTAAAATATCCCATCTAAGTTATTTTGCATTCGGATTTGCGGCTCTGTTTACTGAACGCGGGTTTGCACTATCCCCTGCTCGTGGCGTACCTGTATTGGGGTTGGCATACTGTCCCTGACCAAAAAACCTATCAAAGCGGTTCGCACCGTCCTCTACGTATTGCCTATAGTTTTGCTCAGCCTCGCTACCGGGTCTATACAAATTTGGTTCCCCTCTATAATAGCCGCCACAAGTTCTGATACCTGCTGGCGTATGATTTTGGGAGACCACCACCAAGGCCAGTTGGCCTGTTTAGCCATTGCTCTTTTTCTTAAGACATGATTAATAGCCATTCTAACTTGCGCTAACTTAGTCATTACTTGCTGCTTTTTATTATTATCCATAATTTTCCTTTCGTAAAATTTGTTGAATAACAAAACTATATCAAAAGATTAAAAAAGCAACAAATTATCACGTAGTTATAATAGCTAAAAAAAAGAACTCAAGAATTTTTCTTGAGTTCTTTTTAAACCGTGTGGTCATTCAAATTCTTCTTGCTCCCAACAAGTCCAAGCAGTCCAAACAGGATGTCCACTACTCTCTGCCTTTTCTGCCCATTTGCGAGCTTCCTCTTTATTTTTAGAAATTCCTTCTCCTTTAAAATAGCAGTAAGCCATAGCCCCTTGAGCAAATGGATTATTCTGATCCGCCGCTTTACGAATCCATTCAACACCTTTTTCCTTATCCTGCGGAACGCCCCTACCAAATAATAAGTAGCACCCATAGACATATTGAGCACCCGCGTCTCCAGCTTTAGCATCCGTCTCCACAGAGGAAACATTAAATGTTGGATCCACGTCCATTTCGTCCACTTCTCTTTCTACAAAATTAGAGTCTGCAAAATCTTTTACGCTAGGAACTAGCGTTTTAGACAAGACGCAACACACCACAATGTCGATAATGAAAAGGACTAACAAAGCGACAACGACAGCCAAAAAGTACTTTACGATTTTCATAATAGCTCCTCCTTCTATTATTAATAATACCAAAGGGAAAACTTTAAATCAAGCCCCAGGACGTATCATTTTTGAAAAAGTTAAAAAAAACAGTAGTCCCCATTGACACACTGGGGACTACCTGTTATATTATCCATGTTGAGTCGGGAACGGCGGTTTTCACCGTCGTCCCTTTTATACTAAATCTACAGCAGCCGGAGCAACCAACACTGTTCAAGAACAGCATAAGCCGCTTCAAAGAATCCGTCCACTATAAGCAGACAGATTGCTGCGAGAAATAGCATGACCCAAATTAAGTGTTTCATAGTACACTCCATGGGAAAGAGGAATAATCACCTGCCTTACTAGTGTGTCAAGCTTGACAGGCTGAGCCTTTTAACGTCCAATTACTCAGGACGGTTGACTCCGTGGAGTCCCATACGAGCCGAACGATTACCGTCGTTCGGCTTTTTACTCTTCAGGGATTGCTCGGCAGAAGCCCTTCGACAGAAGGGCGGAGCCATTGATGGTCTGCCCTTCTTCCAGTCCGTCCCGCTTGGCAGGCGGGTCTGGTTCCCCGGGGTGAACGCTGGCGAGAACCCATCCGATCTCGTCACCCTCCCAGGTGAACACGAGGGTGAGCTTGTCGGTATTGGTTTCGGTCTCCTTAGTCTGTCCCACCGGCTGCAACCAGCCGTGGACATCCTTCAGGACATATTCGGCATCTGGGTCAATTGCTGTGGTTCGATTCACTCCTATAGTCCATGGAGCACGCATAATAAAAATGCGTACCCCCGGACCTCCCTCGACACGGAGAAGGTCGTACTGACCCGGAGTCCAGTCCAAAGGGCTTGCGCCCTGGTTGAATGTGCTTGCCCCGGGGCGGGCTGTCTCGGGGATATGGGGGGCGAGTGGGTTGTGGTTAATGGCAGCGGCAGCCTCGAGTCCAGCAGCAGAGCAGGCTTTCGCCCAGCCACTGAGAAATGTTTCAAATGGATCCACTTCCGGATTTTCAGGGAAGGGTGGGAGGGGAGTGGGAACGGAGGCGCTAGCGTCGTTAAGAACGTCAGCCCAGTGAATTGCGGTTTTACAAA
>JAZQDP010000139.1:0-1528 GCA_045546875.1 Thermoguttaceae bacterium
ACATGGCTACGATCCGACTTAAACGCAAATCTGGGCAGACACTTCTGGCGTATGCGATAAAGTTTCGTATAGCAACCGGAGACGGAGAACCACTGGTATAATGCCTGTAAATATTTTCTGCAGAAACGACCGTCGTCACCAGCGGGTTTGCCGCTTTTTCACTGGAGCGGAACACGGCTAGCGACTCTGCCGGAGCTAGAAATTCCTCTGGAGTTATAATCAGATATTCCGTCTTCGCCGAAATCTGCGAAAGCTTCTGCACTGCATTTTTCGAAGGTTCCATGATGCCTTGAACCGCCAATGTCGCCTTACGACGGTCCTTGTCGCGGAACAGCAAGTAACGAACATCATCGGATGCGCCAATGCTATCGACAGCGAAACCATTCGACACAGTCAAAAGTCCGACTTGTCTGAAGTTCTTGAACTTCATCACGCGAAGGTCATTGTTCTTCCCGACCGGAATTCGGATAGCGCCTGTCGCAAATCCAGGCAACAGCCACTCCGAAGAATCAATCGCCACAGAAGAAGGATCCCATTGATATGCCACGGAATACCCGTCAAAGCGGTCGTACTGTTTCTGGTTCGGGAGCATTTTCAATTCGTACTTGTTGCCTGTTTTTGAAAGCGAATTGACAGCAAAAGCGAAGTTTCCGCCGGGCAATAAAGTTCCATCGGACCAGAATTGGGTTTCACCATTTACAGCAATGATAAAACGAATGAACTGCATCCTATAGTCGTAATCTTTGATTGAAAATGTGTCCGCTGTTGATTGGTCGGCTCCCGACGTCGATTTAAGCGTGCGATAAGGGAAAAACGAATATGCAACATAGCCTTTCCCGCCCGAGACTAAGCCAGGCAAGTCCGTTGTCGATTGGAACCTCAAGTCTTGTGCGGAATATGAGTTTGTATCGGACCTGGCATGCCATTTCCAGAACCATTCCTTACCGGTAGCTCGTTCCCAGTCGATGCCCTTGCCATAATAAGTATCAATCAAGAGTTCATCTTCTTCGGCACGCACATACCTGAACCAGTCAATATCCTTCGGCGTCGCTTTCGGCTGGGCGAGCGTTTCCATACGGAGGCCTTTCCCCACTTCTTTGTAGCCAAACACGAAATGCTGATAATAGGAATATGGCGAGTACGAATGGAAATAACTCATACCCGTTTTAGAATAATTAAGCGGTTCGGAATCGACGCGTTTCCAGAACGCGTTTCCGTAACCTACGAAATAAAGAGAGTCGCCTTCGCTGAAAATGCCATCGCCATTGCGGTCGTTCACTTTGATGGGCAATTCAAAAAGTTGGTTCGGGTTGCGAAGCTTTGCGCCCGGAGCCATATCCGGGAGTGTATCCGGCGAAGCGCCATAAAGACAAATTTTTTCAACAGGAATCCCGCTTAAGCCCCTGCGCCCGATTTTATTAAGCGCATTATTGATAGCCTCGTAGCTGACCGCATACAATCCGTCTTCACTGAACGTCGCTATAGCCGAGGACCCCTTGTCCCCGACGACAAACTCAGAAGTCGGATC
>JAZQDP010000140.1:0-1620 GCA_045546875.1 Thermoguttaceae bacterium
ACGTTGAACGTAACGCCGTTCACCGTTTTAGTGACCACGTTCCAATACGCGTCGTCCAAGTTCTGTACAAAGAATTCCGCACCGTTGTTTGTTCCGTCTGCAAATTCGGCATATACGCCAAAGTTTGCACCGTCACCCGAAATCCAAGTACCGTTTTCGTTACCGAAGTAGATACCGCCGCGTTTTGCTACGCCACTTGCATTATACCAAAGCTTCATATTGTAGGCGTAAACCGCAACGTTTTCCGCCTTATAGCCTCTACACGTCACGCCGTACATCGGTTGAATGGTATTTCCGTTAGGCTCTTCGGTATAATTTGTAATATATTCATTAAATTTGCTGTCATTTAACGTCGTAAAATCAAAGACAACGTTTCTAAGCGTACCTGCGCCCCCTACTTCTGCCTTTGCAAAGAAAGGCGAAGCATCGGAGTAGTTATGATTTTGAATTTCAGCGAATTGCACGTAAACGTTTTCAATCGTACCCGTTCCCGAATGTACGAAGTTTGCAAATCTCCCCAACCTTTGCGTAGTAAGCGCAAGATTTTTAATCACACCGTCCACTCTGCCGAACAGCGAAGCTTCCAAATATTGCTGATAACCCGTCGTCGTATCTTGGAAGTTGTGCGTAGCACCATAATTCGTACTGTTTCTATGTCTTAACAAGTAATGCCCATTACCGTCGAACGTACCAACGAAAGGAACGATACTCGTACCAAAGGCATACACAACTCCGTCAGGCGACAGAGTAACGTTTGCCCCTAACATATAGTAGCCGTCACCGTTCATGGTGTTCTCGCCGCCAACGCCGCCGACTGCGGTGCTCGTGTTCGCCGTTGCCGTCGTGTCCGCGCCACGAAGAACCGTTCTCAATGCTCGGAAGCCTGCTTCCGTCGTAATCAAATCCGTTATAATCAAAACGGGAGCCGTAATTTCAAAATCCTTGCCTTCTATCGTCAAAGTAAAGGTTGCCGAATACTTGCCAAATACTTCCGTGGGCACAACGGGAATCGTCAATTTGCCGTCCGCAACAGTGCCTTCATATTCTTCACCGTCCAAGTAAACGATTACGCTCGTTGTATCAACCGTCAATTCCGTAACAGAAGAAATATCGATAACTGCGTTTGCTTCGTTTGCATTGAAGGTCGTTGCCGTAGCATCCGTGAACAAAGCAACGTTTTGGCTGTCAAGCTCCGTTTCTACACTACCGCAAACGTAATCGCATACGTTACAAATATATTTGTTTTCTACCCACGTTGCGTCCGTAGTACAAGCTATGGGCGCGCCTACCGCTTCACCGCAAACACAATAGCCTTGATGCGTTCCGTTGCTAAGCGAACTATAACTATCTAACGAACAAGTATGACCGCCGCGAACTTCCGTACAGTACATCGTCACGTCCGTCACGACCGTGTTGGGTTTTACCGCTGCAAGCAGCCACGACAAATTATTATTGTTGTAGCCATCTGGCCAACTCAACGTTCCGTTGATGGTAATCTTCCAAGCGCCGCTTGCATCTCGTTCCATAGATACCTTATGAATCGTGTTTGCCGCCAACGTAGTATTGCGACAAATAAGCTCTTTATCCATAAAGAATGCGAAGTGAAGATTTGTCACCGTT
>JAZQDP010000141.1:0-3022 GCA_045546875.1 Thermoguttaceae bacterium
TCCGCTGCGTCCGACTTGAGCGTATCACAGACGGCAATCAGCCCAACAACCGCGCCGTCTTTCCCAATCCAGATCGGGCGCAAGCCCGACTGGACGAATTCTTCCGCCTTGTCCTTGACAATTTGCGGAATCGCTATCTCCCGTTCTGTCATGAATCGTTCAGACCCCAACTTCCATACGCTCTTGTCAACCGTCCCAATTACACCTTTGCCGGGGAACAACTGAACGTCTGACGGCTGCGGATAACTCAAGCCCCGCTTTTTCGCTTCATTAACAATGGCGGCGGCTAACGGGTGCAGAGCGTTGTTATTGAGGCAGTAGGCAGCAGGCAGTAGGCAGTAGTTAGGATTTGCCTCTTGTCTATTATCGCTCGCCCAAAATTCCAAACTTGCGGCGCAGCAGAGCAGGGCGTCTGCGGTAACGGGGTCGGTTGTGAAGACGTCTCCGACAGACGGCGCGCCCTGGGTAATCGTCCCGGTTTTGTCGAATACGACTGTATCAACGCGGTCGAACGATTCCAGCGCGGCGGCGGACTTAAACAGAATTCCTCGCTTTGCCGCCTCGCCCAGTCCAACCATGACGGCTGTTGGAGTCGCCAATCCCAGCGCGCACGGACAGGAAATAACCAGCGTTGCCACAGCGCACGTTAAGGCGAACTCGACCGTCTTGCCGGCGGCAAGCCAGTACACAAAGGCGAGAAGAGCCAGCGACAAAATCGTCGGGACAAACACAGCGCAAACCTTATCCGCCAGACGGGAGAGCGGGGCTTTTCCCGCCGCGGCGGCTTCGACCATCTTTGCGATTTGAGCCGGAGCAGCGTCTGCGCCGACTCGAGCCGTTTGAATTTCCAGAACGCCCGTCTGGTTTACCGTCCCGGCAGAAACCTCGTCTCCCGGGCGGCGTTCCACCGGCAGCGGTTCGCCGGTCAGAGCGGACGCGTCTATATCCGATTCACCTCGGAGAATTACGCCGTCAACCGGAATCGACTCGCCCGGCTTGACGACGACAACCGCGCCGACCTGAACGCTCTCGACTGGAACGTCTTCAATCTGACCGTTAATTGATACGTGCGCCTGACGGGGCGTCAGCTTGAGCAACGCTTCAATCGCCGACGTTGTGCGCTGTTTCGCTTTCCCTTCCAAAGCGCGACCGATGGAAATCACAACCAGAATCATCGCCGCCGACTCAAAATAATAATGACCCGAAGCGGCGGGATTTGCAATCTGGTTTATCAAAACAAACACGGAATACAGAATCGACACACCTGACCCCAGCGCAACCAGAGCGTCCATGTTCGGGCTGCCGCGCCACAGCGACACAAAGCCCTGAACAAAGAACTCGCGGTTAATAACCAGAATCGGAAGCGCCAAAAGAAGCTCGACAATTCCAGCAATTCGCATATCCTGCAAAAAAGCAGGCGTTGGCAAACCAATCATCGCTCCCATGGCAACGTACATCAACGCAACAAGAAACGCTATGGAAATCCACAATCCCCAGCCGGCGGCGAACAGCTTTTGAATCAAGGAAGGAGAATTATCAGAAACGTCAGCCGGTTCAGACTCCGCATTTTCAGACGCAGCGGGCGCCGCCGATTCCTCTGGCGTTTCCAGAACAACCTCAAACCCCGTCTTTTCGACGATTTGAGCGACCTTCTCGTCAGCCTCAACCGATGGCAGAGCGTTTTCGTCAAATTCGAGGCTGAGCGTATTGGTCAGAATACTGACCACCACATTCTGAAAAGCGGGTTCTTTTTTAACCGCCGATTCCAGGCGCATGGCGCAGCCCGCGCAGTGCATTCCGTTAATTTTATAGTTCTTTTGCATATCTTCCTGATTGGATTATATCCCGAACGTCAAATAGTTATTTTTTTATCGATATGGACTATTGTACATCATTTCTTAAATATTTCAACCCCCTACGCCCTTTTCAGACTTTTCCTTTTCGGTATAATACACTTTACCAATTAGAATAATAAACAGAAAAACAACCACAACCCTACGGAGTTTTTCATGTCTGACACAGTAGAAAAAATCGTAATTATCGGCAGCGGACCGGCTGCGTGGTCTGCGGCAATTTACGCCGCCAGAGCCAATCTCAATCCAGTCGTTTACGAAGGTTCCTATACCGAAGAAAACCGCCTGGCAAACAATCTGCCGATGGGGCAATTGTACACAACGACTGAAATCGAGAATTATCCCGGCTTTCCCCACGGAGACATTGGTGGATATTTGAAATCCGCTATCGGAGAAGAACGCTCGTATATGCTGGCTCCGCACGCAGAAGGCGGATCTGTGACAGGTCCGGAACTGGTTGAACTGATTCGTCAGCAAGCCGTCAATTTCGGGACTCGCGTCGTCTCAGCTGAAATCGTTGATTTAGACGTAACACAGCGTCCGTTCAAGCTAACGGATAACGAAGGCGAAACGTGCATGGCGCAGACGATTATTATCGCTACCGGCGCAAGAGCAAACTGGTTGGGGCTTGCGTCAGAAGAACAGTTCAAAAACCGCGGCGTAAGCGCATGCGCAGTATGCGATGGTGCGCTGCCAAGATTCCGCAATAAGCCCTTAGCGGTTATCGGCGGGGGCGACAGCGCAATCGAAGAAGCTCTCTATTTAACAAAGTTCGCCTCGAAAGTATACTTGATTCACCGTCGAGACGAATTCCGCGCATCAAAAGCCATGGCTAAGAAAGCGTTCGAAAACGAAAAGATTGAAATCCTCTTTAACAGAGTTCCAATAGAATTTATTGGAAATGATGAAGAGGGATTAACAAAATTAAAAATAAAAAGTACAGTTGAAGACCAAGAAATGACGATAGATGTCTCAGGAACATTTTGCGCGATAGGACATACGCCTAATACAGCATTCCTTAAAGGCAAAATCGCCTTAACAGAAAAGCAGTATGTTGAGTTGCCTGTACCACACAGAATGGTAACCAGCGTACCTGGAATATTCGCAGCAGGAGATTGCGCAGATAACTATTATCGACAAGCAATCACCTCAGCAGGAACAGGCGCAAT
>JAZQDP010000142.1:0-2256 GCA_045546875.1 Thermoguttaceae bacterium
CCAAGAGCAATCTCAACGCAGCCAAATACTGCAAGGCGTTTAACATTCAGTACGGACGTCCGGACGTCCCGATTGGACTGGTTAAAAACGGCGCGACGCCCGACGACGGTCGATACGTCAAGAACGTAATCGACTTGAAAAACGAAGACGGTTCCGCGATGTTCCCCGTCCCTGCAGACTGGGAGCCGGAAGACTCGGTTGTTCTGCTGAGAAAGCTTCTCGCCGCGGCGGAGGACAATTCTGTTGTGATCGCTCAAGTCGGATTCTCTACTAACTTGGCGCGGCTTATGGACACGCCCGGCGACGACATTTCCCCGCTGACCGGCATGGAACTGGCAGAGAAGAAGGTCCGTCTGGTTTGCGCCATGGCGGGCGCGTTCGCCTTTAATACGAAGAAATACGAGCATCATCGGGAATACAACATTACTAACGACATCCCGGCGGCGAAGAAAGTCTTTCACGAATGGCCGGGCGAAATCATCGCCAGCGGTTTTGAAGTCGGCGTCGACATCCTCTTTCCCGGCGACGCACTCAATGCGGACTTGCGGGAAAAGAATTCCATTCTGCGGGAATCGTATCGCTTCTACCGCGGCGGGCTGGAAGGTCAGCGTCAGTCGACCTGGGACTTGACCTGCATTCTTTTCCCCGCTCGACCGGAATCGTGGCGAAACTATTTCACGCTTTCGCCCAAAGGCGCGATTGAAGTTCTCGACGACGGTCAGTTCCGCTTTACCGAAAAGCCCGACGGAAACCGCCGCGCGTTCATCTGCTCGCCGGAACAGAAATCCATCATCCGCGAAGCGTTCATCAACCTCTGCACGGAACGATAAGAGGGAAGAACCGTTATTGTCATTGCGACAAAAGAAAAGCCTCACGCTAAGTTCGCAATGAGGCAGTAGGCAATAGGCAGTAGGCAGTAGTTTTTAAACTCTTGCATCTTGCCTTTTTTGCGTGAGATAAATCCTTACAACCCGCAACTTTTGAAAGAATCCAGTTTTTATGAAACGTTTATTCTTAATGCTTCTTGCTGTTACAGGATTGTGCGTCTGCGCTCTGGCGGAAGACCTCATTCCTGTTCGCGATTCTCCCGACAAACCGGTCAAGCTGATTTACGACACCGACATTGGCGGAGACATCGACGACGCCCTCGCGCTGGCGATTATTCACAACATGGTCAAGCGCGGGCAGATTGAATTTATCGGCTTGACGATTACCAAGAGCAATATCAACGCCGCCAAATACTGCAAGGCGTTCAATATTCAGTACGGACACCCGGACGTCCCGATTGGACTTGTCAAAAACGGCTCGAGACCCGACGACGGTCGGTATGCGCAGAACGTAATTAGGATGAAAAACGAGGACGGCTCTGCCAAGTTCCCCTTCCCAGCGGACTGGGAGCCAGAAGACTCGATCGTTTTGCTGAGAAAACTTCTCGCAGCGGCGGAAGACAATTCTATCGTGATCGCTCAAGTCGGAATGTCGACCAACCTGGCGCGGCTGATGGATACGCCCGGCGACGACATCTCCCCGCTGACCGGCATGGAACTGGCGGAAAAGAAAGTCCGTCTGGTTTGCGCGATGGCTGGCGCGTTTGCGTTCAATACAAAGCAATACGAAAACTATCGGGAATGGAATGTTATTCTCGACATCCCCTCCGCTGCAAAGGTCTTTCAGGAATGGCCCGGCGAAATCGTCGTCAGCGGCTATGAAGTTGGCATTGACATCCTCTTCCCCGGCGACGCTTTCAATGCAGACTTGCGGATAAAAGATTCCATTCTTCGGGAATCCTACCGCATCCATCGCGGCGGCTTGGACGGAAAGACACGACCGACGTGGGACTTGACCTGCGTTCTTTTCCCGGCGCGCCCGGAATCGTGGAGAAACTATTTCACGCTTTCGCCCCGAGGAACGATTACGGTTCTGGACGACGGTTTATTCAAATTTACCGAAACGCCCAACGGAAACCGCCGCGCCTTTATCTGCTCGCCGGAACAGAAATCCAACGTCCGCGAAGCGTTTATCAACCTCTGTACAGAACTGTAAGCAGAGGAAATGTTTCCTCCTATTATGTTTTCCTTAATTATGTTTTCTCTAATTGCATTCTCCCCTTACTAAAGTTTTTTGGAAAGGGGAGTTTGAGGGGAAGAACCTTTTTTTCAAAAAAGGTTTTCCCCTCTTAATTATACTTTTTCTACTTGAAATTTCCCGAAAAATGAGCTATTAAAGTCGGATCGTAGCCATGTCGTTCTGGGAGCC
>JAZQDP010000143.1:0-6498 GCA_045546875.1 Thermoguttaceae bacterium
CTGCCTCAGATGTCCATTCCAGACGTTATTGGCGACTCTCGGTATCCGGCTCACCTTCGCCGTCGGGCAAAGATGTTCGAAAAGCGCGCCAACGAAGTGTACGAGATTTTCGAGAACGTCCCCGGCGTGAGAGTCAACCGAACGCAAGGAGCGTTCTATTTTGCCGTTGTTTTTGAAGACGGCGCTCTTAACGACAAACAAACCCTGCCAATCGAGAACCCGGAAATTCGCGCCTGCGTCGAACAGCTGGCTAAAGGGAAATCGCCAGACAAACGATTTGTCTATTACCTGCTCGGGTCAAAGGGTATTTGCGTTACGCCGCTGTCCGGGTTCGCTACCGACTTGAAAGGGTTCCGTATTACCCTGCTCAATTGCGACGACGAAAAGCGACCGCAAATTTATAAAGAAATCGCAAACGCCATTACAGACTATTTAGGAAGCTGACAAGCGACTAGCGCCTGTTCACAACAGTGAATACTAACCTTACAACCGTTCCGGAACAATACCAAAACGAACAGATAGACGCCGTTTTCTTTTTCGCGCTCGACATCGAATCTGCTCCGTTTGAAGAACTGCTTAAAAAAAAGCATGCGGAAGACTGGAGCTGCTGTAAGCTGACGTTTGGGAAATTGTACGATTTTCAAATTGCAGTTGTCCGAACCGGGGCGGGACGTAAAAAAGCGACAAAATCCGCGGCGAGAGTTCTCAGTCGTCTACGCCCTCAAGTCGCGTACAGCGTCGGCTTTGCTGGCGCTCTCAATCCAAAATTGGAACAATTTGAGATTCTCGACCCGATTTATCCGATGAACTACCCGCCGGTCAATATTATCGACGTTGTAAACGACTCTGAGAATAAAAAACAATGGGGCTTGTACACGGTAGACCGCGTTGTTGTAAAATTATCGGAAAAATCAGAGCTGTTTGAACGCTATGGCATGGACGCGGTCGATATGGAAACAGACGCCGTTGCAGAAGTTTGCCAATATTATTCCACTCCGCTGCGCTGCGTCCGGATTATTTCAGACGATGCCAAAGAGGAACTTCCCAAAGACATCGAAAATATTCTCAATCAAAACTCCGATATTGGTCAGTGGGGAGCGGCGTTAGGCGCAGTCTTTAGAAAACCCGCTCGCGCGCTGGATTTAATCAAGCTCAAAAATACGTCTGTTCAAGCGGCTCAACTACTGGCTCAATATTTGGATAAGACGATTAGTAACGGCATTTAACTCATTTTTTATAAAACAAGATAGTATGTCCGAAACTGCTGAAGAATTCCGTAATCGACTGATAAATCAGTATAATGAAATTGCGCGTTTGGCGGGCGCGTTGGCGCATGAGATCAAAAATCCGCTGTCAACGATTCGCCTCAATTTGGATTTAATGGCAGAGGACATGACGCCGCCGGAGACGCAAAGAGAGCGGCGAACAATCGTTCGTCTGGAAGCCGTCCGGAACGAATGTAAACGACTGCAAAACCTGCTGGATGAATTTCTCAACTACGCCCGCGCAAGAAGTCTGCAACTGCGTCCCGGCAACCTTAACGACGTTGTTCAAAACGTGCTGAATTTCTTTATGCCGGCGGCGGTAGAGTCCGGAATTGACCTCTCAGCGTACTTAGCCAACGATTTGCCAACGGTCATGCTGGACGACGAATCGTTTTATCGCGCGCTGCTCAATCTGCTCATTAACGCTCAACAGGCAATTTGCCACAGCGCAGAAAAAAACGAGCAGGAAAAAGAGTCGTCAGATCAACATTCGCCCGCAGATCGGCTGGGAAGAATTATGGTTAGAACTCGGGGAGAGCCGCAAGGCGTTGTGCTGGAAATTATTGACGACGGCCCCGGCATGAACAAAGTCGTGGCGCAGAAATGTTTCGACGCCTTTTATTCTACAAAGCGCGGCGGTTCCGGGCTTGGGCTTCCGACTATTAAACAGATTGTCGAGGCGCATAACGGAACCATTGCCCTGCAAACGGAAGAAGGAAAAGGAACTCGATTTACGATTACTCTGCCCACGCTAACGAGAATTCCCGGAGAAGACGCCGCGAATGAATAAAAAAGGTTCATCCGGCAAGTTGTCGCTTGTGAACTAAAAATCGAGCGTTTTACCCGCTCAAAAGCTTTTTTAACACGAAACACACAAAAAAAGACAAAACAAACGAAAGGGAGTAAAGATTCTTTCGTCTGTTTCGTCTAAATTTGTATTGAACTAAAACGGGTTAAATCGCAAATTTTGATAAACTCGTAACAGCGAGAGTTCCGCTGCGCTTCCCTCTCGCATTCTCTTAATTACAGCGCGGAAGCGGGTTGCGGAACCGGCTGCTGTTGAGCGGGTTGAGTTGACTTCGGAGGAGCCTGAATGGTTCCAACCTTGGGCATATTGGCAACGCCAATCTGCAACGCTTTGACGTAATCTGCCGTGATGTTGAGGGCTTCGCGCAAATACGGCGTCTCTTCGATATCCATGCCGTCAGATTTAACGGTGTCTTCCAGCAGTTTCTTTTCTTCTTCTTCCGGAATGAGTTCCGCTCGTTCTTCGAAGAATTTCTTTTCGTTAAGCGTAATGTTTTCCTTGTCTTTATTCTTCAGGTAACATTCAATCTTGCGTTTCGTCTTCTTGAAATCTTCGCTTTGAGCGCAGCGCGCCTCAGACGCCTGATTAAGGTACTTAACCACGTTTGACGAAACGAGCTGGGATTTACCATACTGCTGAGCCGGTACGCGATCAAACGGCAGGGCGTAATCCAAATCGGATTCTCCAACGTCCATGTGAGCGGTAATCGAGGGCAATTCGACGTCAGCCAAAACGCCGCGGTTTTGAGTGGAATCGCCGTCCGGTCGATAGAACTGCTGAATCGTAACTTTCAAAGCGCCCAACTTCTGCGGCGTTCCAAAGGAGAACAAAGCGTCGCCCAGCGGAAGAAGGCTCTGAACGGTGCCTTTTCCGTGAGAAGAGTGGTCGCCAATGATGATGCCGCGACCGTAGTCTTGAATGGCGCCGGCGAAAATTTCGCTTGCTGAAGCGGAGAACTTGCTAATCAAAACCGCCATCGGTTTATCCCACGTAACAGAATTGTCAAGATCCTGGTAGCATGTGATGCGCGATTGAGGCTGACTGGAGTTTCGACTCGGCCCTTTAACCTGAACGACCGGTCCTGAAGTGATAAACAAGCCGGTAGCGCTGATGGATTCTGGCAAAGAACCGCCGCCGTTAGCGCGAAGGTCAACAATACAAGCGTCGCAGCCTTGAGCGTTGAAATCTTCCAGAATGCGCTTCATGTCGCGCGTTGTACTGCGATATTCGCTATTGCCGTTTCGCATGCCGCTCATGTCAGCATAAAAACTCGGCAGATCAATTACGCCAATTTTATACGGCGTTCCATCGGGTTTCGTTCCAGCTTCAAAAACCTTGCCTTTTGCGGCTGAATCTTTCAACTCGATTTTAGCGCGAGTGATTTTAATATCTTTCGTTTTGCCGCCGTCTGCGGGAAGAACCTGAAGACGAACTACCGTATTGGCTTTGCCGCGAACCTTTTTGACAACGTCGTCCAACTTCATATCGACAACGTCTTCAAACTGACCGTTAGCCCCTTGTCCGACGCCAATAATTTTGTCGTCAACTTTAAGCGAGCCTTCTTTTTCTGCCGCGCCGCCGGGAACGAGGTGTTTAATTACCGTGTAACCGTCTTCTGAACCCAATGTCGCCCCGATGCCTTCAAGCTCCAGACGCATATTGATTTCAAAATTTTCTAACGAGCCGGCAGACATGTACGTCGTATGCGGGTCGAAAGACATCGTCATGGCGGTAAGGTACATTTCCAGCAACTCTTCAGAGTCCGTCTGATGCATACGCTTCTGGAAACTGTTATAACGGCGGGAAAGTTTATCGATTGCTTCCTGACCGACTTTGTCGTCAACCTTCAAAATAAGCATATCGTACTTGACGCGTTTACGCCATCGTTCGTACGCTTCTGCATTGTTTTTAGGATAATCCAGCTTATCGCGATCCAGGCAAACGGTTTCGTCAACGGTGAAGTCCATAGGTTCTTTGAGGATTTTCTGAACCATTGCCATGCGTTCGTCCAATCGAACCAAATACGTCTTGAAAACAACGTACGCAAAACGAATGTCGCCCTTTTCCAGCCATTTCGTCATATTTGGAGCCTGTTTTTGGAAAGCTTCAACATCGGATTTGAGGAAATACGCCTTTTGATAATCCAACGTTTTGAGGAAATTATTCAGCCAGCGTTCGGAATATTGAGCATTAATCATATCGAGTTCTTCTTTGGTTTTACCCGCCAAAGACAGATGTTCGTGCGGCATGAGAATGGAGATTATTCTGGCAATGCGGGCATCTTTAGCGTTTGGTTCGCGAAGTCCGCCTTCGCCGTAAGCGACGGGCATTGCAAAAGCGAATGCAACTGCAACCATGAAAACAGAACTCAAAAGGTTGCGGAATGGAAAACGATTCATAATATAAACGGAAATGTCAAGGGAAAACAAATGCGGCTTTACGGTAAAGCCTTCTATAAAATTTTAACAGCTGTACAACTTATAACGTTTGGTCAGTTTATAATAATTGCCGCCGTCGAAATACGATTTTATAATAATAACACTTTTTGTTAAAAAATCAAGAGCAATGCAACAACGGAACGTAAAATTAAAATCAGAATAAAATTCAGCGCGTTTAATCCTCGCTTTTTGAATCGTATTCGTTATTTTCTTTTTTTTCGTCCTCGATAACGTTTGTCTTTTTATTGGGGTCGGTGGCTACAACGTCTATTATTTGAACGTCTTTATCGGAGTTGTTCGCATCCTCGCGAGGGAAACCTTCCGGATCGTCGTCCTGACCGTCGTTTGAATAATTCTGAGCGCCCCGTGGCGCGTTAGACGTCATAAACGTATACATCTGGAAATGGGTTCCCATGCCTTGCGGCGCTTCAAAATACAAATTTCGCAAAAACAGCTTTCGGACAACCCAACGAATTGGAGGCAAAAACAGCAATAATCCCAGCACGTCGGTAATAATCCCGGGAATAATCATCATCATGCCAGCAAAGAGAATCAAAACGCCGTCTCGCATTTCCTCTATGGTAGGCAATTTACGCTGTTCCAGGTACATGATTCGCGCCCAGCAAATCGCCCCTTCCCAGCGCATGAGAATAACCCCCAAAACCATCGACCCTAAAATTAACGCCATCAGGCTGAAAAAGCCATAAGCCTCTGTAAAGTTATACATATAGTACAACTCTACAATAATGACAATTAAAAACAGCCATTTCCAGCCAAAAAATCGAAAAGGCGATTGTTGCATTTTATAAAATTGACTGTCGTAAAGCGTCGATTAGTTCGTCAACGTCTAATTCGTTATTAAACCCATGCACGGATACCCGGAATCCTCCGCTGCGTCCAGTAAGTTCTACTCCATTTTGTACGAAATTATTCGCAATATGTGCGAGTTTTTTTTCGTTATTCTCCGGAATTCTAAAGAAAACAATGCCAGAACCGTGCAAAGATTCATTTTCTAAACTAATGTCTGTCGTAATTTCGACCGGTAACTCGCTCAATCGGTCGATCAGATATCGCCGCGTTTTAAGAATCGTATCAGTAATGGTTTCCTGCCCATACTTGAAGATCGTTTCCAAAGAATCCGTCATTGTCAGCCAGGCGGGCGTGGCGGTGGTGGCGGTCATAAACCGTTGAGCGTTTTTCAGTTCCGGCCAGTCGGAACGGGAAAAGTCGGTATGATTTTCTACAGACGCCCAGCCGAAATTGATGTTTCTTAATAAACCGTTGACTGCGCTTTTGCAGTAGAAGAACCCGGAGCCTTGCGCGCTCAAAAGCCATTTTTGCGCCCCGACGGACAGAAAGTCAACGTCTGTATCTTTGACGTCAAAGGGGAACGCGCCCATGCCCTGAATTCCGTCTACGCACAGCAACGCCCCGTGAGAATGAACCATGTCGGCAATCGCTTTTACGTCTGCCCTCCAACCGGTGCAGTAGCTTACCCAGCTTATCGAAACCAGACGAGTCCGGCTGTCAATATACGGTTCCAAAGATTCCGGCGTAAGTTTCCCGTCAGGAAGCGGAACTCGACGCGGTTCTACGCCCCGATTGGCAAGATACGTCCACGGATAAATATTGGCGGGGAACTCGTTATCGGGAAAGACGACGTTATCGCCCGATTCCCACGGCAACCCTTCCGCAACGATTTTTAACCCCTCTGACGTGGATCGAGTCAGCGCGATTTCGTCCTCTTGAGCGTTAACCAGCTTTGCGGAAAGAGGAATGGCGCGGAGCATTTTCTCGTACCAGGCGGGCCAGTATCGACACGCCCCGACGGTTGACTCCTGCGTCCAATCCAGCATGCCCTTGAACACGGGGAATGAAAAAGGTCCTATTGCTGCGCTATTGAAGTAACATAGTTTCTCACAAATTGGGAATTCGTCGCGAAAAGACATGGGAAGTAGGGAGTAGGGAGTAGGGAGTAGGGAGTAGG
>JAZQDP010000144.1:0-1613 GCA_045546875.1 Thermoguttaceae bacterium
GACGTCGCTTGAAACAAACCGGAGCCAGATGGAAGATTGAAAATTTAAACAGAATGTTAAGCATCGTCTGCGCCGTTCACAACGACGCTTGGGATTTATACTGGTCAAACAGTTAATTTTCAGCGCCCCCCAATTTTGAACACACCTCGTTTAAACTATTTCTTCACCCCCTCTATACAAAATCAATAAAAAAGAGTAAAATACACCCCAAGGCATTAGGCAAGGGACTGTAAGCAAGAGATATAACCACTTGCAACTTGACTCTTGTAATTCGCAACTATTAACCAGGAGGTTTTCAATGTCAACGCTTTACGTGGCGATCGCGGCGTTTTTTGGCTATATCGTCGCATATAATTTGTACGGAAAATGGCTTGCCAAAAAAATTTATTGTCTTGACGACCATCGGGCGACTCCCGCTCATACGCTTCAGGACGACGTCGACTACGCGCCGACGCGCTCGTTCGTTTTGATTGGGCATCACTTTGCCGCAATCGCTGGCACCGGTCCGATTGTCGGTCCCGCCATCGCAGTATTCTGGGGCTGGCTGCCCGCCTTGCTCTGGGTTGTCTTCGGCTCGATTTTTATCGGCGCGGTTCATGACTTCTCCACCCTCGTCATTTCCATGCGAAACGATGGTAAAAGCATCGCTGACATTGCCAAGTCGCTCGTTTCCACCCGCGTTAGAATCCTGTTTCTGCTGTTGCTCTGCTTTACCCTGACGCTGGTTGTCGCCGTGTTCTGCACGATTACCGCTGGAGTGTTCATCAACAATCCACAGTCCGTCATTTGCGTTTGGGGAAGCCTCCCGCTGGCGATGATTATCGGGTACATCAACTATAAGCTCAAAGGCAACATCGTCATTCCCGCCTTGATTGGAGTCGTTATTCTGTACTTCCTGATTTGGTTGGGAATCCAATACCCCGTCACCCTTCCCGTAAGCTGGGGCGACCCGCAAAAGATCTGGACATACTTCCTGCTGGCGTACTGCTTTTTCGCATCAACGTTACCCGTCTGGCTGTTGCTTCAGCCTCGTGACTTCATAAACTCCTGCCAGCTGTACGTTGCTTTGGCGGCTCTGCTTATTGGAATGGTAGCTATTTCCTTTATGGGAAAAACCGACTTGATTCAGGCGGCGCCTGCCGTTGTCAGTCAGGAATCGTTGGCTGCAGACGGTATTACAGCTGAAGATCCGATTATCAAAACCGCTCAGCCGATTTTGCCGTGGTTGTTTATTACAATCGCCTGTGGAGCTATCAGCGGATTCCACGCCATGGTTGCCAGCGGTACGACGTCCAAACAGATTAATAAAGAAACCGACGCTCTGCCCATCGGATACGGCAGCATGCTCATGGAAGGCGTCTTGGCGATTATCGTAATTCTCGCCTGTACCGCCGGCGTTGCCGTTACCAGAAAAGAAGAAGCCAAACCCGCCCCAGCCGCCGTCGCCGCAGATAACGCTAACAACGCTATTACGACCGAAAACGCCGTTGCTGAACCGGCGCCAGCGGACTCTCAAGCCAAAGCCCTGCGCGCTCATTGGTTGAAGAGCTATAACGTCTCTTTGACCGAGATTCAAAACAAGGCGGTTCCGCGATTCATCGAAGGCGGCGGAC
>JAZQDP010000145.1:0-2647 GCA_045546875.1 Thermoguttaceae bacterium
CTCTCTTTACTCTCGGGTGACGCCATTTATGGGGTACTATTGGTTTAAAAGTTTTGAAGAACTCTATATATTTCATTCATCAGATCAAAATGACAACCGCTTAATAATAGATTCAATTCATTCAACGAAATTATATTACAAAGGTCAGAACCTATTAAAGATGAATATACAAGATGTATTTAGATTGTTGGGAAAACCGAATACAATTGACGGGTGGATATGCCGGACAATACTTATCAAACAGTATATGATTTTGACCAGTTTTGTGCACAAATATATACAATTTCAGATATTGTCGTTAATGTTATTACATGGAAAGGGGAGTGAATATATTATTAGGTAATTGACTCAATTCTGGACGGATGTATAATACTTATATGAACATCAAATCCCATACGTTTTAGTTGGGAATACGCAATTTTTCCGGCGCACGCATATGGTTGAGCCCGGTTCGCGGACGTCTCGCCCGCATAGAACCGCGTAGCGGTTCTATGTTTCTAGCCGTGGGGTTCAACCCACGGACATAAAGAATAACAAAACAAAAAATCGACAAATACACTTTTCCTTTCCCCCCGGCGCCGCCGGCGCCGGGGGGAAAAGAAAAGGACTGACTCGATAGGGAGGCAGGGCAGACTTCGCCGCCCGTAGACTAAAGTCGACGGTTATAGAAATGGCGTCCATTCTGGACGCGATAAAGAAATCATGAAACGAACAATAACAATATGCGCCTTGCTTTCAATAACGTCAAGATTGACGTCGATAAAAGCCATATTGTTATTTTTGTTTGTATTTCTGCCTTTATATATTTTGTATGCAGACGCCGTTATTTACTCGTGGTATGAAACCGGCGAAACAGGATATGTAACAGATTCTCAGCCAGATTCCAGTCATAAAGACTGCTATAAGACAACGTGTTCTTATTTTGACGCATTGTCTAAAGAAACGATTGTCGATTATTCTTATACAAATAAACTACACGCCAGGAACGAAAAAGTTGCCTTGGAACGTTCTTCCTACGGTTATTATCGTATCGCGAATTCAGACGCCGGCGTATACAAGAATTGTAAAGTTCGGGAGCTGATAATAATCGGAACAGGCTCGCTTTTCGTTCTGTTTATGTTATTTGTGGTTTATGCGTTCTTTTTATTAAAAACATGGTTTATTTTCCGAAACGGTTCAATTGTTAAAGGTCGTTTCCATAAAGATTCGAATAGTTCAAATCTGCAGTTGTCTTATCAACTCAACGGCAAACAGTACTCCATTCCCGTTTCACCGCGTTCTTCCGTTTCGCGATACCTGCTTTATCACATTCAGAACGCTCAAAAGAACAATGATTTATTGATACTTGTAAATCCTAATCAGCCGGAGGACTGTTATCCGCTTATCTGTTTTGACGATATTATAGACGTAAATCAGGATTGCGCCGCGATAACTCATAAAAAGTCAAACGTTCGGATTAACCTAAACGATTCTATATCGTTTCGTTCAAATCTCAATCAATACGCAAAGCTGTCGTTATATGCGTTTGTTATAGTTACCGTATTGTTTCTGCTTGGCTGTTCGCCGCGGTTGCCGGACTATTTGCCGATATGGACGACAGAACAATCCCGTCCAACGGTTTTCAATTCCAGTCTGGACGTCAACAGAACGGTTCAGGAAGAGCAAACAATATATGTCAATCATTTTACATGGTCAGATAACGCTGGCGCTCATACTGGAACTTGCTATTCCAGTAAACAGATCGACGATAAAAATATACAACTCGAAAAAGCCGGCGGCTATTATCGGCTGCGAGGAACGCGTTCTTTCCCACCGGACAGCCGTTATTTGAAACTGTATTTCTGCCTGACGCCCTTTCTTTTACTGCTCCCCCTGATCAATCTGGTTTACAGCTGTTCGAGAGCAGGGAATAATGAAATTCAATGAGAATAGTAAAGAGAACTGACGGAACTTTTGTGTTTGCATACCACGGTGAGCTTGCAGGTGCATTAAACAACTTCTCTATGCTGTGTGCATTACCAGGTTTTTGGGATGTCGATCATTGTTTCCGAAAAATCAGCGCTTCGGTTAATTTTGATTATCTTGATCTGCGAAATGCAATTATAGAGGGGATTTCCTTATGGAACCATGGCATCAATCGCCTTAATGCCGAGAATGCCGATATGTATTGGGCGGATATTCACGAAATCGTTCTATCAGACTGTATTTTTATTCGAACCCTGTTGCAAGGCGCCCATATTGTTGATTGTCAATTTATCAATTGTGATTTTCAGCAGGCAGATTTATCACGAGATAATCTTGGAGGAAGAACAAGGATTGAAAACAGCGTCTTTGAAAGATGTAATTTTTATAACGCTAATCTTTTGGGAGCGTTATTTGATAACGTTTCTTTTGTTGGCGTTGATTTTACCCATGCTATTGTTGGCGAGGATGACATTGGTCATAAGACCACATATAAAAACTGTGTTTTTAAAGAGACCGCGCTGCCTCGAAATAAAGAAGTATATGACATTGTGGTTGAAGGAGAAAGAACAGCAAAATCATGAAAGCGCTAAATAAAATCATTCTTTCTCTTGTGATCGGATTGATTATGTCCCTTGTTCCGCTTTGGTCGTGTATAAATTGGACTGGGGGAGGACATGGTACT
>JAZQDP010000146.1:0-2104 GCA_045546875.1 Thermoguttaceae bacterium
TCAATAATCAGTTTAATTGCTAATTCCTGTCTTAGCCGGAGCAACCGGACTTTTCGGAAAAACCATCGTCAGCGGAAGAAAAAAAGATAAATTGCGATTACAAGTCGGAGGCCAAGCGGTCTTAGGAAGACAATGACTAGACCCAACTCCTTGGCTCACAGAACGACATGGCTACGATCCGACTTTCAATAATCAGTTTAATTGCTAATTCCTGTCTTAGCCGGAGCAACCGGACTTTTCGGAAAAACCATCGTCAGCGGAAGAAAAAAAGATAAATTGCGATTACACTCAAAATCTTCCGAAAATAAATTCTGAAGTAATTAAAAATGGGAATTGACGCTGTGAGGAATGATTGTGAGTCAATTTAATATTTTTTCCGATTTGAACCAACGCGTTGAGATTGACACGCGTCCTTGTTTACCCTCGATTGATTCGATGGGTTCGTTGCCGGCTTTACTGCGGAGCTATGGAAAAATATTAGGCTGGTCATTTCGGTTTATTCCTCATAAAGGGGAAGTCCCTTCTCTGTGGGAACAGGTTGTCAAGCATGTCAACGGCAAAAACGATTTGACAAACGATTCTTTTTGGAACAATAACGATTCTACCGTTCCGCAAGATTCAACAAACAATGTTCAGCCAGAGAAAGCGGCAAATATTCCGGTCGAAATCAAATTGTCAGATGGAACCTCCAGTCTTGCTGGAGTAATCGAATACAAACCTCAAGAGTCCTGTTGGCAATCTTTAGACGCCCTCGCCCGTCAGGCGGCAACGGCTATAGCCGACATGGTTGGGGAACTGCTTTCTACCCGGTATCAGCTTTGGCGTCGGGAATCGGAATTAGCGGTCAGGAGCGCTCTTCCGGAAAGCAGCGACCAGACGCAGGATCGACAAGTGGCGTATTTATTGCAGGACATTCTTCGATCCGCTTCTGAAGGGCTGGGCTGCGTTGCGGCGTCAATGTACCTGTTGAACGAAAACGCCTCAGCATTAAAAATGCGTTCCTGCTGGGGGCTTCCTTCAGAACGCCTGCAAGACCCGGCTCGTTCGTTGAGCCGTTCAGCCGCAGACCTGGAAGCGATGCTCGGTCGTTCCGTCGCTATGACCGACGCGAAAGCCATCCGTCAATGGAACGCGCCAGAGGATTTTCCCGCTGCGTTATGCGTCCCGATTTTTTCGTCAAACAACATCCTGGGAACGGCTTGGTTCTACAGCAAACAAACCCGTCGATTTTCTAATCGTCAGATAAAAATGGCAGAACTGATTGCAGGTCGTTTAGGAGCCGAATTGGAACGCGAGGCGCTGCTGGAACACTTTATCAACCATGAATCGCTGAAAAAAGAACTCGACAACGCTTCTTTAATCCAAAAGAATCAGCTGCCTGTTTCATCCCCGTGGATTGAAAACTGGGACATGGCAGGCAAAACCAAACAAAACCACGATTTCGGCGGGAATTTCTACGACTGGTTTACTCTGCCGAACGGAGAAATCGTTTGCGCCCTGGGCGACTGCCATCAGCAAGGGCTGCCCGCCGCGCTTACTGCCGCAACCGTCAAAACCGCCTTGCGCGCTCATGCCGCATACCAGAACGACGCCAATGCGCTGCTGGAACAAATCGACAGAACCCTTTGGGTCGGTTCCGCCGCAGACCAATACGCAAACCTGTTTTGCGCTACAGTTAATCCCGATTCCAACATGGTTAAATTCTCTACAGCCGGCAAACTGCGCATCTTTCGCGTTGGGAAATCCCAAATCGAAGAATTATCGCAGTTCACCCCTCTGCTCGGGCAGACGCCTGAAACAGAGTACGCTTCCAGTTCCGTTGAACTGGGAGAAAACGAATCGCTGGTTGTTTTCTCCCGAAAAATCGGCTCCTTCCTGGAAGATCTTACCCCGGTTTTACAACACGTCCAAAACAACCTCGACAGAACGGCTCGCTATTGCGTCCGTGAAATGTACGGCTGGATCGATTGCCATACGCTCCTGCCCAATGAAGTTGACTATTCAATTTTAGCTCTCAAACGAAAGAACTAGGCTCTTCCATTTTTTCGGAATGCGGGAGTGAAAGCTCTCGCTTTTTTGTTTTGCCGCACGCGCACAGCGCCGA
>JAZQDP010000147.1:0-37016 GCA_045546875.1 Thermoguttaceae bacterium
CCCTATTGTTAATTTTTGAAAGGCTAATATAATAATTATTGTAACTGAAATTTTGATAAAAGTCCTTTTGTGGTAAATTTTAACTTGCCACTAAAATTGAGAGCGTTAGATTCTGTTAGAATTGCTTTGTTGATGGATTCAATCGGTAAAGATCAGTTATTGTTTCCAGCGATTTATCGTCATTGCCATTCCTGTTGAGCAATGGCAAAAAGACGAACGTGATTTTTAGAACAAATCTTTAAAGGGAGAACAAAATGAAAAAAGCATTAAAGAAATCATTGAAAAAAGCTACGGAAAAGGCTTTGAAAAAAGAAGCAAAAAAGACATTGAATAAAGCAGCTGAGAAAGCTACGAAAAGCGCTGTTAAGAAAGCAACAAAGAAAGCTGCGAAAAAAGCCGTGAAGAAAACAGCGAAAAAAGCCTCGAAAGCCGCCATTCTTTCGATTCTTTAATTGAAAACGCTTTAACTCATTGTAAGTTTGTTCTTGATGCTTTTTCAAGGGCAGACACATCTTGCCCATTCAGGAACCGCCCCTGTCGGGCATAGTAACGCAGTTTGCCAAAGGCGAAGCCAAAATAGACGATCTCATCGTCAAGTTCGCCTGACGGTTCCCTTTCTGGATCGCGGACAATGTCCGCGTCCCGGGGAGGTTTTGTTCGCTGTGTTCTGCATATTAAAACCCACGGCTTTCATTGAATCGACAACGAGATTCTGATGGCAATCTCAGTTTTATCGTTTTTCTCTACTCTCGTTATCTTTGCACGAGATGTTTGATACACACGTTTTTAATCATAACAGTTTTCTCTACCCCCTGTTGCTATTCCCGAAATTCAATATATAATATAATTCATCTGCTAACTGGGTACTTATTAATTGCAAGTTGCGAGAGATTTTTGTGAGATGCATGCATTTCTCGCTGCTTGCTATTCATTACTCGCTGCTTGGCTAACCAATTATCATTGGCAGGCGCGGACTTGCCGGAAGAACCATATAATATCGTTATGACTTCAATATTGATAAAATTTCTGTCGTGGTGGATTCCCAAACGTCGTTATACGCATTGGCATTGTTCTTTTTGGGAATTGCTTGTAGCCGCATTTTTGTTCATGTTTTTGCCAACGATAACTTATGACATCCTGTATCCCGATACGTCTTATGAGCAAGAGTTGTCAGACATCTCTCAAGACTCCTCAAACGAAAATTTTCAAACAGAGGAACCCAATATTGAGCACCCTGTTGTTCGGCTGATTCAAACAAGAAATTGGACTCTCATTGGTTTGGGATTTTATATGGCTTGTATTTTAGCGCCGATAAATGAAGAACTCCTCTTTCGAGGTTGTCTTCAAAACTGGGTTCAGGGGGGAATGACGCTTTTTTGCAGGAAGTGGTTCTTGTCAGATATTAAGTGTAGTCGTTTTCTGATTTCATTAGTTAGCATTACCATTCCGGCTTTGGTATTTGCATTAGTTCATTACCGATCAGAAGAAACGGGAAAAATGTCTATTGAAGACGTTGCTCACAACATAACAAATGCCTGTGTTGCGTGGACTTTATTTACGGGAATATGCCTAACGTATATCTTTTCTGTTCGTGGATTGCGTTTTCGCGATATATATGGCTCGTTGCGCGAAATTCCAAGTCTTGTTTGTTCAGGCGTCAAATGGATATGGATTGCGATCCCGGTAATCGAAATTTCAATTTTTGTAAATTTCATTCAAACTGTTTTCGATACGCATTTAGTTTTAGATCCAATTCCCCTGTTTCCTCTTGCTATTGTATTTGGATTTTTATATTATAGAACGCAGTCGACATTGCCGAGTATTGTTCTGCATTTTTTATTTAACTTTACTAGTTTGTGTTTAACGTTTCTGTTTATAGAGTTATGAAATACCTTGTTACCGGTCCCGGCGGATTTTTGGGACGTCATATCGTAGAAAAACTGCTTTCGCGCGGCGACTCCGTTCGCGGCTTCGCCCGACGTCCGCAGCCGGAACTGGAATCGCTCGGCATGGAAATGCGTTTAGGCGATCTGGCGGACTCATCTGCTGTTTCCGACGCCTGTAACGGTGTTGACGCAGTGTTTCACGTTGCGGCAATTGCTGGAATTGGAGCCAACTGGAATCGGTACTATTTAACCAACGTTGTCGGGACGGAAAACGTCCTCGACGGATGTCTAAAAAACAACGTTACACGAATGGTGTATACGTCCAGCCCCAGCGTGGTGTTTACTAACTATTCGCTGGAAAATGCCGATGAGTCTACTCCGTACCCGAAATCGTTCAACGCGCATTATCCTCGCAGCAAGGCGATGGCAGAACAAAAAACGTTGACGTTCAATAGTCGTCAAACCGCTGACGGGCAGACGTTGTCAACGTGCGCTTTGCGTCCTCATCTGATTTGGGGACCTGGCGACCACAATCTCATTCCCCGTCTTATTCAAAGAGCCAAAGCGGGAATTCTGCGGCGTGTTGGAGAGGGAAAGAATCTTGTCGATACAACCTTTGTAGAAAACGCTGCTGACGGTCATATTGCCGCTATGGACGCGCTGCTTTCCGGAGCGAACTCCGTTCCGGCAGGAAAAGCGTATTTCCTTTCTCAAGACGACCCGGTTAATTGTTGGGGCTGGATTGACCAGCTGTTAGAATTATACCATCTGCCGCCCGTTAAAAAATCAATCTCGTTTTCAGCCGCTTACGCAATTGGCGCGGTTTACGATTTTATCTGGTCGCTTATTGGACGAGAATCAGACCCGCCCATGTCAAAATTTCTTGCCGTTCAACTGTCGGTAAGCAACTATTTTAACATCTCCGCCGCCAAACGCGATTTCGGCTACGTCCCGAAAATTAGCAACGAAGAAGGCATGAAACGAATGGCGGACGAAGCAAATAACAGTTAGGAAAGTACAGGGACAATAACGGTTACTTTACCTTTGGCAAACCGTCAACCCATTCCAGTTCAACTCTGGAAAGATACCATGATTTCCCGTTTTCGTCGTTGCCCTGGAAGAATAGCCACGTCTTGCCGGTTTCCGGATCAATAAAGATGCCGGGATGCCCTGACTCGCTGGAATTCCACTGACCTTTAGGTCCGTTGGTAATAAACGGGACGTTCCAGACGCGAGTCCAATTGACGCCGTCTTCCGATTGCGCCAAGCCGATATGCTGAGGGTTATTATTGTATCCGCCAGCATAGAACATGAGCAGTTTCCCATCTCGTTCACAAACGGATGCCGCTTCAATACAACGGGTTTCCCATGGCAGAGTCGGTTCCAGAATGGAATGATCGCATTGCTTCCACTGGTCAGGGGCGAGATTGTTGCGATTGTCAGCAACGGCAACGACCTGTTTCTGAATTTTTCCTTCGGGATCTCGGGTTGCCGCGTAGAGAAAACATTTTCCCTTGAATTCAAAAAAGTCAGCGTCAATCGCTCGACCGTTTGTCCAATCGCCTTTTGGAGAAAAAATCGCTGTTGGATAAACGCTCTTGAAATTTAAGCCGTCTTCAGACGTTGCGTAATAAATAGCGTCTTTGGGTCCGTTGCCGTAGGACTGATAGAACAAGTGCACTTTCCCGTCCCATACTTTTGCGCACGGCGCGCCCAACCCCTTTTTATCGCCTTCGCACAACGGCGTAATTGCCCCCTTGTAAGTCCAGTTGGTCAGATCGTCGCTCGTCGCAACGCCGATATACAGATCGTACCCGGTTTTTTTAGGGTCGAGAGAGAAAAGAGAGAAGTACATCCAGTACTTTCCTTTAAATCGAACGACTGTCGGATCCTTTGCAAAGGGCTTTCCATGCTTGTTTGGCAACGCAAATTTCATTGCAGGATTCTTCAAACTGGGATGATCCGGCGGCGTAATTGCATCGCCCGGTTTATAATCCTGAGCAAAAGCAACCGTTAACAATGATATAAGCGTTACAGTAAGGACGATTAAAAGAGATTGTCGCATAATGATGAGTTACTAGCTATTAGCTACTAGCCACTAGCTTGGTTATCCCTTTTTCTTGCGATAACGCAAGAATCAGGTTTATAAAGCTAATAACTAGAAGCTAGGAGTTAGGAGTTAATTAATGAACTCTCTGTCCGGGTTTGGCTCCGGAGTCTGGTGAGAGAAGGAAGACCTGCGTTTCATCCGAGCCGGGACCGTGAGTTCCAGCGGCTCCGACCATTGCTTCGGACATGCCGAACTTCATCTTGCGTGGCTTGAGGTTGGCAACGCAGATGACCAGACGTCCGACCAGCTCTTCCGGGTTGGTATACGCGGCTTTAATTCCAGCGAACACCTGACGGTTGTTGTTTCCGCCCAGGTTGAGAGTCAGCTTGAGCAGCTTCTTCGCCTCTTTGACGGCTTCCGCCGTTAAGATTCTGGCAACGCGCATATCGACTTTGCAGAAATCGTCGATCGTGCACTCGCCTTCAATCGGTTCCGCCTTGAGCGATTCGTCGGAATCGTTGTACGGGTTGGGAACGTCTGCCGCTTCGGAGACAAAATTGTCAAACGGGGACGCGGGAGCGGCTTCTGCTGGAGCCGGTTCGGGCTTGGTTTCAGGGGCTGGGGTTGCTGGAGCAGCCGGGGTTTCTGGGACTTTGCTTTCTTCAATCATGGCATCTACTTTCTTGGGATCGACGCGAGTCATTAGGTATTGATATTTATTAACTTTCGTTCCGGTAAGCGGGGTTTGCGCTTGCGACCACGACACAATCGGATCGTTGAGCAGTTCGCCGGTCATCTGTGACAGCTTCGGAAGAACCGGGGTGAGATAAATGACAATCTGACGATACAGGTTCAAGCCGATTGTGCAGGCGTCCTGAAGTTCTTTTTGCTTTTCGGGGTCTTTTTTGAGCGTCCACGGCGCGGCGTGTTCAATAAACTGGTTTGCGCGATCGCCGGCGGCGAGAATCAACCGCAGAGCTTTGGCGTAGTCGGTCGCTTCGTACGCCTGAGCAATCGCGTTAGCATCGGCTGCCGCCTGAGCAAACAGACCACCGTCGTCGGGATAGGTTTCGGAAAGCCCGGTCGATTCGACGAACTTCGCCGTTCGGCTTGCCAGATTGACGACGTTGCCGACCATGTCCGAGTTTACCTTGGCGACGAATTCGTCGAGATTCAAATCGAGGTCGTCGGAGTTGTCGCCCAGCTTGGAGGCGTAGTAGTATCGCAGGTACTGCGGGTCAAGGTGGTTCAAATACGCTCGGGCGGAAACGAACGTCCCCTTGGACTTCGACATCTTTTCGCCGTTGACGGTTAAGAAGCCGTGAATATGAACGTTTGTCGGGAGAGTGAACCCGGCGGTCTTGAGCAGAGCCGGCCAGAAAAGTGTATGGAAATACGTGATGTCCTTGCCGATAAAGTGATGAATCTCGGTGTTTTCGTTTCGCCACCAGTCGTCAACAGATTCGCCGTTGGCTTCACACCATTGGAGAGTTGACCCCATGTATCCAATCGGGGCGTCGTACCAGACGTACCAGTAGTTGCCGGGGGAATCGGGAATCTCAAATCCGAAGTACGGCGCCGGGCGGGAAATGTCCCAGTCGAAAAGCGGTTCCTTGAGGAAATGTCCCGCCAGATAGTTGGCGATGTCTTTTCTCAAATGCTTGCCGGACTGCGTCCATTCTTCCAGGAAGGCGTGCATCTTTTCCAGTTCGACAAACAGGTGAACGGCGTCTTTGAGAATGGGCGTCGCGCCGGAAAGCGTACTGACGGGGTTGATAAGATCCGTCGGGGAATAGACGGCGCCGCAGTCGCAGCTGTCGCCGTACTGGTTGGGACGTCCGCACTTGGGGCACGTTCCGCGAACGAACCGATCCGCCAGAAACGTGTTGGCAACCGGGTCAAAAAGCTGAGTGATTTGTTTCTCTTTGATCAGCCCGGCAGAGCGCAGAGCCGTCCAGATTTCGTTGCAGAACCGGCGGGACTGCGGCGAGTTCGTACTGCCGTAGTTGTCGAACTGAATCAGGAAATCGGAAAAGTCCCGCAGGTGGGCTTCGCGCATGTCGGCGATCAACGCTTCTTCGGAACGTCCTTCTTTCTTTGCCCGAATCATGATGGCGGTTCCATGCGTGTCGTCCGCGCAGAAATAACGACAGTCGTTCCCGATAAGTTTCTGGAATCGAACCCAGATGTCCGTCTGCAGGTACTCGACCAGATGCCCGATGTGAATATTGCCGTTGGCGTAGGGCAGGGCGCTGGTTACCAAAATTTTTCGCGTCATGGGAATTGGAGTTGTTAGTGGTGAGTGGTAAGTTGTTAGTGATTAGGAATTTGTTGTTAGTGGTTTATAAGAGGAACGCATGCGTCCTGACTACTTACCACTTAAAACTAACCACTTAAACTATATATACTACTCTATCACTTTTTGAGGAAATTTCAAGTAGGCGCCGGGGAAAATCAGGAACGATGAGCGAGCGTAAGCGGCGAATCTATTCCCCCTATTCCCCATTCCCTATTCCCTGAAATATTCAGCCGACGTCCAGTTCGTTGAGGATGCTGCAGTGGCGCTCATTTTATTTCCCTCCTGTATGAAAAGCAATCTTATGGGGCAGCTGCAGACGGCGCGGGACAGGAATGCTGTCTTGCGGACGGAAAATCCCAGCCTCTACCGAACTGAGCGAACCTTCAGCCCGGTTCCTCCGCTTTTCCACGCCGTCTGAGCTACGAAATATTATAGATAAACAGACAAGGCGAGAGAGGGAAAAAGCGTTATTCGCCGTCTGTGAATTCGCCGTTCTTTGCATGCGATTTTGTTATAATATTTACGATTATTAATTTTGTTACCAGGATAATACTTGACAAATGTAAAAAATGTTGTTATGTAACAGAAATGAGAAATGAATACGAAACTCGAAAGGAGTAATAAATGAAATTGAACGAATTAGTTAAGCATTGCAGTTTTCATGACGATACATTGAAAAACATTCAATATAATCGTGAAACAAAGACGGCTGTATTTGAAATTGTTTTTTCAAATTATGAAATGGAATCGTTTACTGGGCGAAAAGAAGAAATTTTGATAATTAAGCTCGTTTTTACAGACGTTTCATTTTTGGATTGCTCCCATTATGTAAAACGAACTGATTATGAAGACTATGTTTTTTCGACGGATTTAATACATAACAAAAAAATCGAAGAGGGGCTTAGTTTTTATATGCTCAATGAAATATACGTTCCTGATGGATATTATATTCGTGTATTTGCTCAGGATGTTGAGTTTATCGTGTTGGGAGTTGATGAAGAGTAATGAAGTTGCAAGAATTGGTTGAACGATATTGTTTTCATGATAGTTATCTCAAAAGTGTTCAATTTGATTCATTCAAAAAAACTTTGACGATTTCTATTCATTTTTGTAACTGGATGCAATCCTATTATCAGGCAAGCATGGAAAAATTGATATTAATCAATTTGATTTTTAGCAATATAAATTATTTTGAATGCGATTCTCCAGAGAAATATGATTGGCGTTATACAATATTCGATTTAACTTCAACTTCCGATCCTTCGTATGGAGATGGCATTGAAATTGTCTTGTTTCATGACGACTCTGGGGAAATGAGCATTATTCGCATCTTTGCTCAAGACGTTGAGTTTGTTGAGTTGGGTCCGGATAACGATTAATATGATAGTATTACGTCCAAACAGATTGATTAAAATTAAGAGAGGTAATCAATGAAACTCCATGATCTGGTAACGATTCACTATTTTCATGACTGTACCTTAAACAATGTTCAATATGATCCTGAACAGCGGAGGCTTGAAATATCCCTGGACTTTTGCAAATGGATGCAGGACTATTTCGTCGAGGGTATGCCGGAAGTGATTGTTGTAAAATTGTTTTTTACCAACGTTTCCCGTTATTTCGATGACGAATTGGGAGAAGTTGATTCGATGTATTATGAAGTTCTTGATGGCGATCCCATTCTTGATGAATCCGGCGTTCCTGTAATTGACGACGCAGGAAACATGGGCGTCAGTTTCTTTATTGATCGCGGCTTTGAGGATAATAACCGTTCTAAATCTAAACGTCCAAGTATTATTGAAATCTTTGCTCAAGACGTCGAGTTTATCGACATGGGACCGGTTGAGGATGATTGAACGGCGGGAGTTGTAAACGCGTAATCATCTCCATAAAGCAACAGACGGTCTGCGGGAAGCAAACCGTCTGTTTATTCTAATTTGAATGTCGAGAACTGTATTGAACCAAAGCTATTTTGTTTCAGCTTTAATAACGATTCCGCCCCAAATAACGGGAACGCCATTGTCGGTAAAGCCGCCTAAATTCTTTTCAGGATTTGCGATTCGTTTTCCGCAAACTACAACTTTGTCGCCGACGCCGGGCTTGATTTTTCGCGTTCCGACCACCTCAATAGTCAGTCCGTCTTTACCGTCAATTGCAACAGTGTTAATTTGGTAACCGTCTCGTTGTGAAACGCTTTCCACCGTGCCGACAAGCATAACGCCAGCATCGTCAGATGCGTCTGCCGATCTCGATTCCCATTTGTCTGACAAGACGGTCTGGAAAGTTTCGTTCGTTCCGAATTTTCCCATTGCTTTACGAACTTTATCCATGGAATCTTTGAGTTGGGCGTCTACAACCGAAGTATCAACAAAAGTCGATTTTTCAGCCATGTCGTTTAGAGCGCTGTAAACAGCATCGTCAATTGCCTTTGCCGTTTTATAAGCTGCGCCGACGCTGGCAACCGCTTCGCTGACGTCATTTGACGTATAGGAAGGCGCGTTAATGACGCCGGGCTGAGCCGGTTGCGCGGTTTCGTTGGCGCTATCGTCAACTGGCGCTTCTTCAGACGGCTTTGCATTTTCTTCGTTGGCGCCGTTGGCTAAAAAGGCGTCTGGATCGAAGTCCTCGGCGCCGACGTCGGCGGGGGTGGTTTCCTCTGGAACTGGGTCAGCGGCGTTGTTTTCCTCGGGAGCGGGGGCAGCGGCTGGTTCTTCCGGCGGATTATTGGCGTCAGCTTCCTGGGGATTAGCGCCTTTGTCGTCTGCGGGGGTAACTGTCGCGTTTGCCGGCTGGTCTGGCGTATCGGTTGTTTTACCCGGGAAAATGAACATTCCCCATTCAGGCCACCATTCTGGAATGTACTGGTAGGTAGCAGGAATGCCGGGAGCCGGGATCGGAATATTGGATTCCAATCCGGTTGTAATTTTGATGAGATACATCAGATAGGGGAAGACAAGGACAGCCAGTACGCCGCCGAGAACAATCCCCGCCAAGCCGCCGCCTTTGCCGCTTGCCTTTGGGCGCGGCGCGCGCTTTCGCTTAGTGGTGGCGCCTCCAGCCGTTTCTTGCCCCGCGGACATGTCAAAGCCTCCTGCCGTGGATTCGGCAGCGCCCGAAAACAGACCGATAGAAGCGTTTGGAGCTGTGGAAGTTGCGGAAGCTAACAGTTCTGCCGGAATGAGAGACGTCAAGTCCAGCGGAGCGCCTGTTTCGACATCAATCAACTCGCTCAGAAGAAACTCTTGTTCTCCGTCAGGCGTTCGAACTTTTTTATCCAACGCTGCTGGAACAGAAACTGGTTCTTCGGTTGGCGCTTCTTCGACGGCTCCAAATGGAGGGGGTAACTCGTCATCTGTTTGAGAATCTTCTTCTGAGACAAGTTCTGCGTCATCCTCAGAAACCTCATCCTCAGAAGCCTCGTCTTCGATAATGTCATCATCAGAAACGACTGCTTCTGATTCCGGTTCGACTTCGGCTTCGGGGTCGAAAGCGTCTGGTGAAATGTCAGAGGATTCTTCAAACATATTTGCATCCTCTTCCAGGGGGGGAACCGTGGAGGGTTCGTCAGAAACTTCGTCTATAAAGTCAACCGCGACTTCCTCCGTTTCATCGACAGCGTTATCCGGTATGCTTTGTGAGAAACTCTCGTCAATGCTATCGTCTTCTATAGAATTTTCTAATTCTATATCGTTTTGCTGATCTTGATCATCGCTTGACGTTCCGTCTGGAGTCCACGTAAAGGGAGTTCCTCCGTCAGAATCGTTAGCGCTTGCAGAAGCGTCGACTTTCTCGGGATCAAAAGAAAATATGTTATTTTCTTGTTCCGAGTTGTCTGTGTTCTCGTTATTATTGCCAAAATTAAAATCCATGATTACCTCATTTTTCTATAATTGAAAATTAATTACTATGGTGCAGCCGGTAACTGCGTACCTGTATTTTATTCGAAAATCCCTCCGCGGTCTCCTCCAGCAGACGGTTTTGAATTTCGCTTGGGCGATGGACGATTGCTAAATCCGTCGTCTTCTCTTCCGTAACCTCGTCCTGTACTCATTCCGGAAGAACTCAAATTTGGTTTGTTGGACTTGAGATAAACCGCAGGTTTGTCGGCAACTTCTGACAGGACGATAATTTTTCCGTCTTTCGTCATTAACAACGCGTTCGCCGGCGGCATCGGAAGCCCTGCTTTGAACCCAAGCGGCAATTTGGTTTTACAGGCGAAATCTAAAACTACGTTGTTAGTAACAAAGTTGGCTGAACCAGATTGATCTCTGGAGAACATATCGTCGGACAGGTTGTCAAATTCTGTACGATAGAAATTGAGAACCATGCCCGGTAAAATGCTGTCTCCTCCAAGACGCTTTGAAATTTCTAACCCTTTTACTTCGTCAAATTTCAAAATCATCAATCGACCTGTGGGACCTGTAAAATCCTCTAACTTAATGGAACCGTCATTTGCCGGCTTTCGGGTCGTTTGTGACAGCTGGGAACGATCCACTCTAGAACCGACGCAGTACAAACGCGTATCGAGTGGGACTTCCGCTATCGGAGACGCTTCGCTCCATGCGCCTTCAAGGAACGGGTTTTGCGTCATGGACTCGGATTCTACGTACTCTGCTTTTACATTATAGTTGGGGTTTTTTAACACCAGCTTGAACCGATAGCGATATTTTTTCCCTCCTTCAACTTTTGTGTCAAAAAATCGGAAGAGTTTATACGGGACAATTTTATTTGAATCGCGATCTGAAGGCGCATCGTTCCGCATGGGGGAAATTCCCAATTCGTCGTCGAGCGATGCATCTTCTTCGTTTCGAGTGGTTAATGACATTGTGGGAATTTCAGGCAAGTGCGCGCAGTCTGCTCCCCATTGATGTTTCGAAAGATTCATTAATTGCATTGCCATCGACGCTGGAATAACTTTTAGAGAATCTGCCGAAGTGGGCTCAGACTCTCTTCCAGAGGTCGCAAGCGTTGGGGAAGGAGCGATGAACTCCGGTTCAACTACTTCCGTTCCTGAACCGTTGCTATAACGTTTGTTGATGATTAACGCCTCTTTGAGGTCTAAAGGCTTCCATCCTTGCGGTCCATCGTTGGTAATTTCTTCTCGCTCTACATAGTAGGAATAATACGACGGTTTATCGGTTTCGGGGTATTTGACGTCTGCGCCCTGGAATGTTTCAAAAAACTTTTTTGTCTGCTCCTGATTAGGAACCAATGCCGTTACAACTACCCAACGAACGCCCGGATTGAGCTTGATCTGGTTTTTGCCAGCCTGACCGGAACGCGAGGATGTGTCGTTGTGAACATCACGACTAAACCCGGCGCCAGAACTGACGTGAAGGGATTTTAACGTTAATACCGGCGGTTGCGTTCGCTTAACCTGTGGTTGAGCTATGGGGTGACGAAAATCCTGCTTTAATTCCAGCAAAGATAGCGTTTGCGGAGGAATGGATTTTGAAGATACGTCAGCTTCGGTTTCGAAATCGGTATAGGAGTATTGGGACACGTCCGGCTCGGACGACTCGAGTTTTTGCCGCCCGCGTTTGACGCTTTCATCCAAATCTTTGGCAGTGATTGACAGCGGTTTAAGGGAGAAACCGCCCCAAACCATGAACAGAAAACCAAGTACAAAAAAACCAAAAATGATTTTTTCAGTGTGGTTGATAAAAAAGTCTTTTAATGAATTCTTATCAAAACGCATGATTATTCAAAACCTATTAAAATAAATGTTAATATACCAATTCAAATACAAATCGATTATTAGTTGTATTGTTATTCTTCTTCGCTTTTAGCGTCGGCGTCGGCGTCTGCAGCGGCAGCATCGGCGTCTTCTGTCTCATTTTCGCCGTTCTCTTCGCTATTTTCACCGTCTTCGGCTCCACTGGTTAAATCCGGGAACAACTCTTGCGGCGGCGGATTAAACAGGCTGATAATGCCGTAGATATCGACTACAATTTCGTCACTGCCGAGTTTGGAGCTGTCTTGACTGCCGCCGGAACGACCATTATCCTGATTTCGAGAGGATCCGCGTCCTCGAGAACCTGATTTTGATGCTCGTCCACGTCCGCCGCTGTTGCCAGATTCTGGAGCCATAGCTGCGTCTTCGCTGTTTTCGTCTGCATCTTCAATAGCAGAAAAATCAAATGTAGGTTTCCAGCCTTGTCCTGGATTAACCAGAGTCAACTTAATATCAAGCGGTTTTTCTGCGTTAGTCAAAGCCGCCATAAGATCTGACAAACGATTTTGCTTAATTACTAACGATAAATACACGGGTACGTTTCGCGTTTTGCTGTAGTTCACTCCGGCAGTTTGCGCGTCGATACTGGCGTTGTACTGTTCTGCAGATAGACCTTTGCAGTTTTTATCTACATATCGCATATCGTATAACTCGCGGAATTCTTTTGTCAACGTTCCGCCTTCTCCAGAACCAGACTCGGCAGGCGTTGCGCCGACTTCCTCTGGAGCAGCTTCTTCGTCGCCAGCGGTTCCCGTCTTCCCGAACGATTTTTCGTCAAAGAATCCGTTTTCCTGACGATCGTGGAATTTCTCAATTGCATCGCCAGTAATGAGAATCGAGCGAATTTCTTTTAATGAAGCGTTTGTTCTGTTATCCACGCCTTCATTAAGGGTGTTAATTGCATCGAGTAAACTTTTGAATATCCAGAAATCTTCCTGGGCAACGCGAATCTTGAGCGTTGAAGGAATTCGATCCCAGGAAAAATGCGCTCCGACAAGATCGTCAATGTCTTTTTCCGGCCAAATGACCAATTCTTTTTTTACCGCAGTATTAGTTGGTTCGGTTTCGGTTGCGGCAGTAGACGCAGCGTCTGGCGTAGTAGAATCCATATTGGCTGCCGCGCGACCGATTTCATCGTCTATAGCAACGCCGTTTTTGTCACGTTCCGAAACAGGGTGGACGGTATCAACCAACTTTTTGAACTCTTCGACAATTCGGTAGCGATACTGTTCACCAGCGTCCGTACTGATTCGCTCAGCATTGAAATCAACTGGTCTGTTATTGATTGTAATTTCAGGCCATTGATTTCCTTCGTTTTGTTTATCGTAGAGCAGTTGCCATGCATTGTAAACATTTTGATTTAACGCAATTTTTTTGCGCTGTACAGCTTTAACCGCTTTTTCATTGGGCGGGTTCGATGGAATGTTGTCAACGCTGCTTTTGCTTTGAGTAAAGTTGGACTCGTTGGCAGTAAACTTTTTGTCTAAATCCCCAGTGGCAATGTTCCAAAAAAACAATGCCAGCCCCATAGCAATAAAACATACTGGCCAGAAATAATATTTCTTGGCGTAACGCATCATACTTTCCATATTATTATGTGTCTCCGTATAGTTGGACGAATAAAAAAGTCATATTCAAAATACGTTTAATTCGATTCCGAATTGTCTTCGGCGCCTTCAGCCTCTTGTTGAGCCGCTTCTTGTTCTGCCTTTTCTCTGGCAATGCGTTCCGCTTCCTCTTTTTGCTTTTTCAGCGTTGCTTGACGATCAATTTCACGTTGAAGCGGGTCTGTTGGCGTCCAAATAAACTGGATAATAAAGGGGTATTTATTCAATTCTACCGTTTTAGATTTGTTGGCTTCAACAGCGCCGCTCGGTCCTTCCGGAGCAACCGCTCCGCGGGAAGCTTGACCTTGAGCCGCAGCGTCTTCAATGCGATCTTCGTAAAGAGGAACCTCGACCTTTTTAATCTCGCAAATGCCAGGCGCTTCAATTAAAACCGGATAGGAGATTCCCATCTGTTCCATTGTGTACCAAACGCCGTCTTTGTCATCTCCTTCAGCTTTAAGAGGAATGAATTTTTTCTGCTTTACGGGAGCGGGTTGACTGTCCGGATTGTCGTCATCTACAGGGGCGTCCTGCTCTTGTTCGCTTTGCAGTTTAGCGGTTTGTTCTTCAACCCATGAATTAAATGCTGGAGGCAACGCCAATTTAATCCGTCCGTTTTGCAGATTGTTGATAACGCGTTCCCGAACAAAGTTTGCGCCTTCGGGGGCAACCGTTTTGTCATCAGGAAGACGGTTATGATAATGGAACCCGGTTATCTGAACTAACCAGACTTTTTTAGCCTCCGATTCTTCTCCGCCAGACTCGGCAGAAGAATCTGATTGTTGACCGGCTTGCTCTTCAGAGGTTCCATCTGGATTTTGCTCCGCACTTTGCTCTTGTGCGTTAGGTTTATAATAACGCGCTTTGGTAATGTATTCTTTCCAGAGTTCCAGTTTTCCAAACGGCTGAGCTTCGATATTTTCAATCTGAACCTGATTTCGACGCTGAATAGGAATATCCTGAACATTTACTCCTGCAGGGTCAGAGGGTAAAGAAGCGTCGATAATTTTCATCAGCTCAAGCCATTCGACAGATCTGCCCGCGTTGGAAAGCAGGTCTATGCCGATAGCTTTTTTGTCGTTGAACAGCTTTTCTTCCTCTTCTTTTTGCGATTGGAAAGAACTGACTTCGCTGGTAATGGCTTTGGCTTGACTTACGCCAGAATTAAAATCTGTATTGCAAGATGTAACCCAATGGGAAACGTGTGACATATAGCTGATCGTAGCCCCCAGCAAAATCAAAGCCGCTGCGCCAACCATCCACGGTTTTTTGGAGTTAATGATTCTGGTATAAACAATTTCACGAGGAAGGAAGTTCGTGTTAATTGTCGCCTGACCTAACCCCTGCAAACACAGACCGTAACAGATGCCATAGGTCAGATGGTTTTCTGAATAAATTGGATTGCTTTTGATTTCTGTCAGGTCTATGTTGGTGAAATCTTCAGCAACTTCAACGGTAATGCCCAGGTTTTGTTCGAGGTATTTTCTCAAACCTGCCAAGTGCATTCCGTTTCCAAAACCGATAATTTTATCAATTGTAGCATAGCGGTCCAAACTGATAAAGTATCGAATTGAACGCTGAATTTCATCTACATAACTGCTAAAAACAGAACGCATTGACTGGAAGAGCGCTTTTTTGTCTGTAGACGCGTTCGCATTGCGTTTGAGGTGTTCCGCCTTTGGGAACGTCAGCTTCATTTCGGTCGTTAAAGCTTTTGTGAATTGATTGCCCCCGATCGGAATATCACGTACAAAAACCTTATAGCCATTGGTTAAGACAAAATCTGAGTTGTCTGTGCCGATTGATAAGAAACCAACAAAGGGCGGCGGGTTTTCAGGGTCGTACTCTTCAGGAGTGGGGATGTCCTTAATGTAATTGTGCATCGCCATATTGTACAGAGCAATTGGCGTAAGCTGAACAAAATCAACGGGAATGCGAGCGTCGTCAAATGGGGTAAGTAAACCGTAGACTTTTTCGCGTTGCATGGCAAACAGACCGATTTCGACCTCTAAAGCCAAATCGTCCATCTTATTGCCGCCTAAACGCTGGTAATCTAAGATGACTTCTTTTAGGTCAAGCGGAATTTGCTGCTTTGCTTCATATTTAACAAGGTCGGGAATGCGCTTTGATTCTACTGGCGGTAATTTGATAAATCGAATAAAGCCATTTTTGCCAGCAACGCTAATGGCAATTTTATCGCCCTTAATGTCGTTTCGTGAAAGAAACTGCACCAACGCATCGTGAACCATGTCCCCGGGTTCAATATCCGGTTCCGTTAAGATATTGGGATATTCAATATAATCAAACGCATCTGCGACAATTGTTCCATCTTCACGATTAAGATGGCACCGCATCGCCTTAAGCGCGCAGTTGCCAATGTCGATGCCCCATACTCCGGCAGTTCGTGCCATAACGTAATTCCTTCTATAATGAAAAATTGAATAGGTCGATTTAACGAAAATTGGTTTCTACCCACCCAAGTAAATCGACGTCTTTTTAACTTTTAAAAATTGACTTATATTTTTTCCTATATTATAGTTTATCTTAGTATTTCGTTTTGGTCAACTATTTTTTAAAAAATTTTAAAGAAAATCACGTTTAAAACCAAAAAAACTTTTGATTTACAACAATAGCAATAGTTAAAAACAGGGTAAATAGGTCGATTTTTATAATTATAACGGTTTTAACAATGACGTATCTTCAATACAAGAATTTTAAATAATTCCTACAAGCCGAGCCAGAAAAGTTTTTTATTCGTACAGAATGGAGGTAAATGAACGCTTTTGACAATTGCAAGAATATGATTTATTGACCAATATTGTTCAAAATATCTTTTAATGATATAGAATTGGGCTTGAGTTGATTCAAGCATGTCAGCGCGATTCCCAGTGCGTCAGCAACGTCCGGCGGTTTCGGAATTTCCGTCAGATTGAATTCTTGCATAATAACGCGTTGCATTTGAGCTTTGTTAGCGTGACCGTTCCCTGTAATAATTTTTTTAATTCTGGTAGCGCTAAAAGAATGTACCGGAATTCCCGCGTTTGCAGCGGCAAGCATAATTGCGCCGCGAACGTGCCCCATTAGAATTGCAGTCCGCGGTCGCTTGTAGAAACTATACAGGTCTTCCAGACTCATGACATTCGGTTTGAACTGATTGATAATTTCTTCCAGTCCAACATATATTTCATGAATTCGTTCAGGCAATGTCTTTTTGGATTTTCCACGAATCACGCCAGCTTCCAACAACCGCATGACTCCATCAGTGCGCTCAATAACAGCGTACCCGGTTATTCCCAAGCCGGGGTCAATTCCCAACACCCTCATCTTTCTCGCATTGTCCTGTATTAAGTTTCTTAAACGTGATGAGTATAATTATAAATTCCCAACCGCATGCTTGAGCGTATATGACGCTAAAAGCGCATCATATATAGAATTACAATAGTTGGAGTGCGCTTGATTCCACAATGCTTGAGCGTCAAGAACCTGTGTATAGGTTGCGATTCCCTGTTTAAACTGTTCTTTGACAAGACGAAGGTTTTCTTCAGACTGCTGAACAGCCAGTTGTGCGATGTTAATTCGATTTCTGGCAACCTGATTGTCATTGTACGCTTTTTGAACCTGGAGTCGAATGGCGTTGGCAACTTCATCTCGCATTTTGCATACCGCATAGGCTTCGTTACGCGTTGCTCGCTCTCTTGCTCTGCCGACACTGTCGATCGGAGACCAGACAACGCCAACCGTCCCTTGACCATATCCGTTTGTGGATAAATGATCGTTTTCATAATACGAGAAGCTGGCTCCCGCAGCAACCTGCGGCCGTCGTTCTGCTCGAATACTATCCGCTTTGCTGTTTAACGCTTGAGACTGAGCCGCCAGTTGGGATAATTCCGGACGAATCTGGACAGCCATATTCATCAGCGTTTCAACCGTCTGAATGTCGTTTGGCATAGGAAGTTCGACCAATGACACCGGGGAGTCAAGAGGTCTCCAAAGGAGTCGATTGTATGCCGCCTTGGCAGTTTTTAATCCAAATTCTACATTAAGAACGTTCTGTTGCGCCTGCGCTTGAGCAACTTGCGCCGACAACAATGCGGTCTTTGTTACTAATCCTTGTTCTAATAAATTTTGTACATCCTTCAAATGACCGTCTAATGATTCTTTGGCAGCTACGGCGACCTGGTGAAGTTTTTCAACTCGCTGAACCATCAAATACGCTTGCGCTACTTCCAATTTCAAATTAGACGTCTCGGCTGTACGACTGTAAATTGCAGCTTGAGTGAGGGATTGACCTGCGGACTCTAAACTGGATATTTTCCCACCGGTATAAATAGGGACAATAACGCCAACAGATGCGGTTCCAAAAGACTGATTGCTAACAGGCGTCTCCATTTGAGTGGGCAATGCCAAAATGTTCCCAGCCAATTCCGGCAAGTTTGACATCGCGGCTGCATAAGCAAATCCCTGCATTGCTGGCGTCATGTCAACTTTCATCTTAGGACTGCTTGACATTGTAGTATAACTGCTTTCCATGGCAAATTGCGGCATGCGGGCGGCGGAAGCAGCATCTTTAGTCGCTTGGGCGGAATTGATTTTATATCCTTCCGCTTCAAGTTTTTTGCTGGCTGAAATAGCGTATTCCCACGCTTGTTCCAAGGACTCTTGTCCTAAAATCGGTGTGGCAATAAAAACCACTAATAATAACGAAAGATATCTTATTGGATTACGCAGCATGCCTCATCCTCCATTTAATTTAAAAACCGTCCTTTACGGGTTATATATTTTTATTTGAAGGTATCGGTATTTATGATAAAATTGTTTAGCTGTTTATTATAATTGTATCAATATGACAATATAGAGAAAATGAATTAAGTGGGTAAAAATAAAAACTCTCCAATGATCAGCATTGGAGAGTTCAATTGTTTAAATCTTCACTATTGTATAGAAGGAGAAAAAATTATTTAGCTTCTTCGGCAGGAGCTGGTTTTTCTTCCGCTGGTTTGGCTTCTTCAGTAGGAGCTGGTTTTTCTTCGGCTGGTTTGGCTTCTTCAGCAGGAGCTGGTTGTTCTTCAGCTGGTTTGGCTTCTTCGGCAGCCGGTTGTACTTCGGCTGGTTTAGCTTCTTCCGTAGCAGTTGGTTGTTCTTCGGCTGGTTTGGCTTCTTCCGTAGCAGCTGGTTGTTCTTCAGCCGGAGCGTTTATGTCAAGTGGAATATCGTTACGTTCGCCAGCTGGTGGTTCCGTTTTTTCGTATGTGGCGTAGTCAGATAGGATTTTGACAGTTGTTTCATTACTTAACGCGGCAATTCGCATTTGTGCCTGTTTAGCATAGATGCTCGATGGCCATTTCGTTGTTAACGATTTATAATATTTAATTGAATTAGCAATGTTCTTAGCGGAATCCGTTGCTGTTGTTGCCGCTTTTTGTTCGTAAACTCGAGCAAGACCGAAACAGGCCAACTGTTGAGCGTCATCATTGGGAGAGTTGCTTGCGGTGTTGAAGTCTTCTTCTGCTTTGGCAAGCGCTTCTTCTGCTGCGGCGCGGTTGTTAGGAACGTTGGTAATCGCTTCTGAAAGACGCGCGTTGCCCGCCAGATTCAGTGCCCAGGATTTAAGCGGTTGATTGACTTGTTGAGCGTATTCTTCCAATTCTGCAGGATTATTTACGTTTTGAAAAATCTTCTCACAGACTTTTGCCGTCTTCCCGGTATTCCATGAATTGTAAAGGGTGAAGGAAAGATAAAAAACTGTCAGTAGCAAAGCTGCCAGCAAAATAGGAATAAGGTACGGTTGAATTTTATCAAAAAAAGAGAGAACCTTTTCTGATAAATCATTGGTTTCCAGTTGACGTTTTTGGGTTTTATCCATTGTTGTAAACTTGAGGTTTGAAAAATCATAAAACTTCAATTGCATGTCGACAATACCGTTTCGACAAATAATTCTTTAATAATATACTATCAAATATTGATTTCGTCAAGAGAGACAGAGCATTATTAAGACTGAAAAAAACAGAATTCATCAAAAAAATGACCTCTTTCCTGTAATCCCTGTTCTAAACCAACCAAAAATCCCACAGAAAGACAGTGCCAGAGCGCAGAAAGCAGCGCCCAAAGTATTGGAAGCCTTGACAGGTTCAGAGCAAAACGGAAAAACAACAACGTACTTTACAACGTACAACAACGTACTTTACAACATAGCGGCAGCGGGCGGCATATAGCATTATCAAGCGAAAAAAACGATTTGAGCCTTGAAAACAGGGAGTATTACAAGAAAACAAAAAGCCCTTGCGATATAATGCAAGGGCTACAGATCGGGGCGACTGGAATTTAACCGATAGCGAAAGAGCCTTAAAAACAAGGGCTTTTTGCGATTCTCAAAATTTAGGAGAGCAGTTTGGAGAGCAGACGGTGATTTTTGAGCAGGTTTTGACCCTGTTTGAAAAGCTAGGCGCAGACCAAAAGAAAAGCCTTCTTGAAATGCTGACTGATAGAATGGAGGTTATGAATGACTGATACAGGAAAACGGCTACTTGCAATTATCAAAGCATACACCGCCGGGGAGACAAGAGAGCAACGAGCGGAAACAATTTTGATTCTGGAATCGTTTCTACAGGAATTGAAAGCAACAAAGCCAAAACGGCGCTACCAACGAATTACAGGCGAGGTTTTGGGGCGGGTTATGGATTATGTTAAGAGTAACCCGAACGCCACAAACAGGCAAATAGAGGTTGCTTGCGGGTTAGGTACAAACTATATAGCAACGTGTAAAAGAAAAGTATTGGAGGGAATGACGCTTGATGAAGTTGTTAGTTACAGCCGAATCGACCCTACAATATTGAACAGAAAGCGCACCGCCGGGGAGATGGCGCAAGAAAAATGTAGTATTAGGTTTGAATAATCAAAAAAACGCTCTAGCCGCCGGTTCTGGGGCAGGTTTGGGCTAGGGCGTCTGTTTATCCCTACTGTATACAAAGCCCCATAGAATAGCGTCTACGGCGTTTCAGAGCGTACAAACAAAAGGAGTAAAACAATGAGCAAGCAAGGCGAGATTATCCGGGAAATGCTGAAAGCGTATGTATCCATTATCGGGACGGTTGATGAACGGCTGGAAGCGGTTGAGATACTGAATAGCATTCTCTCTGAAATAGACGCTACAGCGCAGGAACAAAGGGTAAAAGCACCCAAAACACAGAGAGGAAAGAAAAGAAAAATCCCTGTTAGAGTAACGGAATCGAATCTAAAAACGATTAAAATAATAGCGCTTGCAATATGGAGAGAAACGCCGGGTATTGCCGAATCTGTTCTATCTGAATCAGTAGGTTTAAGCAGAACAACGTTTAATAAAAATAAAGAATTACATTCTTTTTACCTACGCTTGCTTGCCGGGGAAGCTAATATTGCGCCGGTTACGGTTGATAATGACCCTTTTAATAATTATCCGTCTTAGCTATCTTATCTATTGTTATTTTGTTTGCGCCGGATTTGGAGAGCAGGAACACACACGCAGAAGCCCTTAAAACGCTCTCCATTGGGCGCTTGTCTTGATGGCTAAATGTATCGGGCGAGCCGATAACTCCCCCATAGAATAACCGCTGGGGGGTAAGAATCCTTTATTTTGCCGGTTATGAAAACAGTAGGCGCGGGGGCGAAAAGTGAAAAAGCGGATATTTGCCGGAATCGTTTTGTAGGTTCTTTCCCGATGTTTCCTACGGAAACCGCCTGCGAACGCCCTCAAAAAATACAATTTTGCTTATTTAATCTATCTTGCCTGTTTTATACACCAGTTTATTTTTTCTTTATTTTCCTTGCAATGTTTGAACATAATCTAGCAAGCGTTCGTAATTCAAAGCAATACTGATATATAAGGAGTTGTACAATGATTTTAGAAATCCAATATCAACACGTTTTCAAGACCAATGAACAGGACGAAAACGACCCGCACGCAGTAAAGGCGCGAGTATATCCCGCCGGAGATGGGGAGATTATTGAAGCGCTATGGAACATTGGCGACTTGGAGCCGGATTTTGGAGTAAGGCGCAGCTATTATATTCACTTTGAGAGCATACCATCAGGAGCCAAAAGAGAGCTTGAACAGATGAAACCGCAGCCGTATATCAAAGTCAGGAACGATGGCAATACGGAATATCGAAATAATATCACGTTGAAGGTTTTAACTGACAAGCAAATTACAAAAGATCAGTTGCAAGCCGCGATGAAAAACGCCGAAATGCTGGCGGGGTATTATAACGACTGGCAGGCGGACTTGCGAAAAAATGGATATTCAGGAATAGAGAATACGGCGCCTTTTCCGTTCAAAGTTTATCTGATGGCGCGGGATATTATCAGACTTGCAGAACTGGGAATGACAGAAAAGCAAACCGTACCGGCGCGGAAAAGGGAGAGCGCCCCAAAGAAAGGAAGGCGCAAAAGCACCGCTGACGATATTCAAAATGCGATGTGGTTATTAAAAGAACGTCTTGAAAATTCAAAAACCACCGATTGGGAAATTTCTACGATTGAACTTTATTTGAAGAGCGAGATGGAGTATTCCCCTACAATATCCCCAAAAACAAAATTGGGCAAATATTGGGCGATTCTTTATAATCATCGAAAAAAAACTCCACCCAAAAAATGGAAAGAAGATATGGTTACAAAAGCAAGAAAAGAACTGGAAAACGATGGAGTATCTTTTGATTTTCTGCTCTAATATTTCCATTATGAAAAAAATATTTCCCGATAAAATACAATTTTTCTAAAAATTTTTGCCCCGCATTTTGCGGGGTTTTTCTCTTATTCGATAAAATATTTCTCTTTTTTTCACTTGGTTTTTCCTTATATTTTTCCTCTTTTTGCATAGGGTAGAAACGCTTGCAACGGAGCAAGCCGGTTATTACCCTTATAGCAAAGGTTTTTATTATGACCAAATTTTTAGACAAGCGCAACGCAGCCGAACTTCTGGGCGTTAGCGTCCGAACGGTTGACAGCTTGCGCAAGAAGGGACTTCCCTTCAGTTGCATTGGCGGACAAGTCCGTTTTCTGGAATCGGAAATTTTCGATTGGGTAAAGGCGCAACAGCCGCAGACGGCGTCGGCGATCTCTACAAACGCGGAAGGAGGAAGCAACGATGGCAAGGCAGAGTAAAGAGAGTGATTTTTCTGTTGATGTTCGTCTTGGTATGCTGGACGGACAGCCTCACGCAGAAATTATTTCTCGGCAGAATCAGACTGATCCATCTAAAATGGCGCAGTTAAACAAGGAGCTTGAACAGGCAGCGGCGCGGTTGCAAAAGGCGCTTGCAGACGCTTACGCTCCAAACGGTAAAGGAGGGCGAAATAATGGCGCTTTATAAGAACTCGATTGAATCTGAAATCGTTGACGTTCCCGCAGAAGAAGCGCTTAGAAACATTGCTAAAATTCTTGGGGAACATCACGATAGAAAAGCTACTGTTATTCGTGAAATTGATGCCGCTATTGTGCGCGCAATTCTCGAACGTTGCCACCAAACACCAGACGATCCGCGAAGTCCGATTTATCGGAAACGAAAAACCAATTTTGACCCGGATAATAAAACGTTACGGGAAAAAACGCGAGCCTACAACGCTTGCGTCGAGGCAGCTTATCGTTCTGGAAAATTTAGCGAGGAAGATTTTGCAAGAGCGATTCACGATGGCTTTTATAATTCCGCTTATCCATATCCGGGAAAGCGACCTACACAAGCTACAATGGCGGGTTTGTGTAAAGCGCAGGAAGCGCACGTGGAGTATATCCATTGGGATCGCAGCGTTCCCATTGAAGATATTCTGGCAGATTATCGACCGTTTTAATTATCGTATCACTCAAACAAAAAAACCGGGTTGAACTTGCGACACTCGACCCGGTTTAATTCCTGTACACTCTCTATTGGCGCAGGATTATTTTTATTATAACAGAAAATTGTCTTGCGTCAATAGATACAAGCTACCTATTTTAATTGCTATGAATATAATAACAATTTCAAAAGAATATCTGGAAGCGGGTTTTTGTACCCTTCCAACAGTTCCTGGCGAAAAACGACCGGCGACCGATTGGACGCAGTACCAGAAACGCAAACCAACAGAGCAGGAACTTGAAACGCTCTTTTCTAATGCTGGCGCCGGTTGCGGAATCGGTATTATTTGCGGTTCCGTTTCCGGCGGGCTGGAATGCATTGATTTTGATAATCAAGGCGCAGCTTATCCAGACTGGAAAAAGAGAATCCCATCGGAACTGTTCAACAAGTTGACGATAGAACAAACGCCACACGGGCGGCACGTCTATTACAGGGCGCCCAATATTGGGGGAAGTCAAAAGCTGGCAATGAAGCAGGACGGAAAAACTGTATTGATTGAAACGCGAGGACAGGGCGGGTTCGTTAAATGCGCCCCCTCTGATGGCTACAGTTTAATTCAAGGTTCCTTTGATTCGATCCAAACGCTTACGACAGACGAACGGGAAACGCTGATAGAATCGGCTCGATTGATTGACGAACGGCAGCCGGAGCCGATAAGGAATAAACCAGAGCGGAGCCGGCGCGAATATAACGGGGAATCCCCCGCTGAAAGTTACGTCAGACAAACGGACGTTATAGATTTGTTACGTTCATACGGCTGGGATAATCCAGAGCAAGCGGCAGATGGTAACATTCATCTGACAAGACCGGGGAAAGATGGCGGGACTTCTGGAACGGTAAAAGTTATAAACGGAGTACAGATATTTTATCCGTTTAGCACGTCTACGGAGTTTGAAGCAAACCAGGGCTATAATGCTTTTCAGATTTACGCTATTTGCGAATGTAATGGCGACCAGAGCAAGGCGGCGCGGGAACTACTGAAAAAAGGTTATGGAAGCCGGAACGCCTACAAAGAAACCACAGCCGCAGAAACAAGCGATTCAGACAAATTCACGCTGGAAGGGGAAAGAAGCCCAAACCGCCGGCGAGCCGATGAAATTGTACCTTTTCCAATAGAAGCCCTCCCCCGCGAATGTCAGGATTTTATTTTGGATACCGCGACAACGCAGGGACAAGACCCCGCCCCCATAGCGGCGGTTTTACTGGCGCAGGTTGCGGGAACAATCGGCGGGAGCGTCAGACTGATGGCGGGAGTTAATTGGTATATCCCTCCCGTTTTATGGCTTGGAATTATCGGAATAAGCGGCGGCGGAAAAAGCCCTATTCTCGATAACGTTGAAGCCCTTATTTCTGATGTAAGCTGGGAGTTTCACGAAAAATATAATCGTGAAATGGAAGATTATAAGGCAGCTATGCGGCGATGGCAGAAACGCCAAAAAGACCCAAACGCAGAACAAACGCCACCGCCGGAAAAACCGATTGAACGAAAAATTTATACAACGGACGCCACCTTTGAAGGGTTCGTTAAAGACAATACCGGCAGCGGTTGCAGAACGCCTTTGTATTTAGATGAACTGGTTACATTCTTTGCTATGTTACATAGGACGAACACGGCAGGGGAAGAAGCGAGATGGCTTGCAGGTTACAACGGCGGCGGGGTTAGGACTTCCCGAACGTCAGTTTCAGAAGTATATATCGAACGCGCCTACTGGGGAATCTGGGGCGGAAGCACGCCGGAAAAATTCAGGAATTATCTTGAAGCGGGCGGCGGCGACAAAGACGGCACACTTTCCCGGTTCTGTTTTGTTTGGATACCAGACGCCGAAAACGACCCGCAAACTTACACGGAATCCGGGGAATTACTTGCAGATGACCCGGACGTTAAAGAGCATTTTCGGCGAATGAAAAAAATTACAGAAACAATCATTAAAGGTATTCCAGAGGGGACAGAATTGCGCCTTTGTTCAGACGCTATGCGCCTATGGGCTGACCGAGTTAAAAGGTACAAACGGCGAGTAAAAGGAGCGCTGGGAGAAGATACAGACGCAGAATGCGCCTTTATTTCCAAAAGTACAGAATTACCGATTAGAATTGCAATCGTGATTCACGCTCTTAAAGCGGCGCGGGAATTTTGCGAAAAGGGCGAATGGAAAGAAATGGAAATCCCCCCATCATTTTTATTTGAGTTACCGCCGATAGTTCCATTAGAAACATACCGGGAAGCCGAATCGATCGCCTTATGGTTAGAAGGGGAAGGGCTGGATAATTACCGCCGGTTTGGATTCTTAGAGAGCAACGAAAAAACGGAACGCCGAAAAATATTCCTTTGTATCGCCAACGCCGGCGCCGATGGAATTAGTGAACGGGGGATTTATACGCAGTTGCAACAGTTCAGAACAAAGACCGGCAGACCCAAACTTCAAAAGGCGCTTACTGAATTGGAGGAACAAAAACGGATTAGTAAAAAAGACGTGAAGCCGATAAAGGGGCGACCGACTATCCTTTATTATGTTACGCCGGCGGAATAGAAATGTATTTGTGTGTAATTGTGTGTAAATTGTTTACACACAAATAAACATTAGAAATAGCCTTAAATTTACGGGGTTTTAATAAATAATATTTATTTGTGTGTTTTGTGTAGGGGGGCGCTTATTTTTATTTTATTTTTATTATTTGAAAGAAAAAGTATGACCCCTACACACAAACACAAAAACACACAAATACCCAAAAACTTTTCTTGAAAAAATATCCTTGCTATGGGTTGCAAGGGGTTGCGCAAAATTTCAAAGTTGCTATAATGCAATCACAAATTACAAAGAGCAATTCAAAATTAGGAGATAAACACAATGGCTAAAAGAGATTCAAAAGGCAGTTATACAGTTTGGTTCACGCTGAAAAACAACAAGCGCGGGCGATGGACTTTTCACACGACAAAGGCGCGGGACGCCGGGGAAACGAATATTAAAAATCTTATCGACCTTGCAAGCGGAATCGAAACCAAACAAACCCGCGATTCTCTGAAATGGGCGCTGGAACAACGGACAAAGGACGAAAAACTTTATTTGAAGTTGATCGAATGGGAGCTGATTGAAGATAACAGCGATAACGAAAAGACGCTTAAAGATCTGTTTGAACACTTCCAAAAGCGGGGAGTTAAAAATAATACTCTCTTGACCTACAAAGACGCTTTTCAAAATTTAATCGACTTTTTCGGCGTGGATAAACAGTTAAAAGAACTCACGCCAAAGGACGCGAGCGATTTTGAGCATTATTTGAGAACAGCCGCTTATAACGGCGCGGGCTACTCAAAAGCCACCGTTAAAAAACGGATTCAGAGAGTAAAACAGTTTTTCATAGAAGCGCGGCGCTTGAAGTGGATTAGTGAAAATCCGTTTGATGGAATCCAGGGCGGAAACCTTGCAAACCCGAAAAAATGGCTTTACATTCCACGGGAAACCGTTTTGGAAGTGATGGAGAATACAGCCGATTTAGAAGCAAGAGCAAGAATAGCCTTATGCAGATTCGCCGGCGCGAGGGGTAAATCTGAATTCGATTCTCTGGAATGGAATCAAAGCTGGATTATCTGGAGCGCAGACGGCAAACAAGGAACGGTTCGACTTCATCGACAAAAGACAGAGGAATCGGGATATTCAGATACAATCGTTCCGATGGTTCCGGAACTGGAAGCCGTCTTGCGCGATCTGTTCGACAGCGCAGCGCCGGGAAGCGTCAAAGTATTCAAACCGGTAAACAATCCAGGGAAGGTAATCAAAGACCAATTCAGACGGAACGGAATTGATATTTTGGAGCCGTACAATTTAAGGCGCAGCTATTGTAGGGATTTGATGGAAAAGGGACTTGACCCGAAAAGCTATGAATATTATGCAGGGCATTCCTTGAAAGTTGCAATGCAATACTATCAAAGCTGGGACGATTTGCGAGCGCAGAAAGCAGCGCCCAAAGTTTTGGAAGCCTTGACCGGTTCAAACAGCCCCCAAAATAGGAGAGCAGATTGGAGAGCAGTGGAGAGCAATTTGGAGAGCAGAAACCGCTTGTCAAGTTTAGCCGATTCTGGAAAATATTTTTCGCAAACCCTTATAAATAAGGAGTTTTCGCAAGAAATGAAAAAGCCCTTACAAGAGGTTGCAAGGGCTACAGATCGGGGCGACTCGAATTGAACCAGCGGCCTTTTGACCCCCAGTCAAACGCGCTATCCAGGCTGCGCCACGCCCCGGTTGAATAACTTAGAGATTAAATCTCCAAATTTTATTCTCTTAAAATATAACCATTATTTCTTTTTTGACAAGGGGGGTAAGGGAGAAATCTTAAAAATATTTTTAAGAGACGGACTATATAGATTCGTTTCAATAAGAGATTGCTCTTAATGATAATCTGGTGATTTTGTAGAATTTGAATAAAATGATGCGCGTAATAGATCGGCAGAATGAACTGATATTATTTCATTGCGTACAGATATTGATGTCAATGTTTCATGCGGATTAACGGCATTCCGGCATGTGATAAAATAATCCGTTGAACAAAATCTATGTAAAATACGTAAATTATATATTATTTGGGAGTTGTAATAAATACGCGTGAAGTTTGAATTATTTTTGAGTTTAACTTGAAATTTTACCGATTAGACCTAGAAATAAGAAAAATTTTATGATATAATATATATTGAGAATTTCAGATATATTTGAAGTCAAACAATTACCTGAATATTTGTATGGAGTTGAATAGCCATTTCGTATCTTTGGCACAGGCTTATTCTTCTCGTACTGATGAATTTTCTATTGTTTGATTTTGGAAGTTATCATTAGTAATTCTCATCGGTTATTGAATCGACTTCTTCAAATTTAACATTGATGGGGTTTATTCAATTTTTAGCATTTGAAGTTTATTAAGCGTGAGAGACGTTAGTCTTAAATGCTTGTTTAGTCGATATTTTATCAATTTGGATTATTCTGATTTTATTATCAGATCCTCCTCAATTTCCTTGTAAAAGGTTGTACAATGGCAGAACGAAGACTCAATGTTGTTGCTCTGGTTATTATTCTACTTGTAATTGTGTTAAGCATTCCCGTAGCGTATGGCGTTCATAAATTGCAGGTCAAACGCAATGCTTACAATGAACTGTCGTTAGCGGAAGAAGCGATTGCTAAAGGCGATGACAAAGCTGCAGTGTCGCATCTTAACAAATACATTCACTTCTATCCAGACGATCCGGCTGCATATTTGAAATTTGCTGAGATTTCAGCCCGGCAAGCCAACAACAATATCAACATTTTGGAAATCCAAAAGCAGGCGTTGGATGCTCAAGAGAAGGCGTTGAGATTTCCAGAAAACCGCGAACACGTCGAAATTGTTCGCAACCTTGCAGACTTGTGCAAGCGAACCAGACGTTTTGACGATGCTATCAAGCATTATACGGCTTTGGCAAAAGATTATCAAAATGATATGAAGATGTTTCTCGACATGGCCGACTGTAAAGCGGCTATTAACAAACATCGAGATGCAGTTGACGATCTTTCGATGATTATTCAGCGAGATCCAACCTATTTGCAGGCGTATCTTCGCAGCGCAGAGATATATGCCGAAAATATGTCGAACCTTAAAGACGCCAAGGTCATTCTTGATAAAATGACCGATTCTAACAGCCGTTCAGCTGAAGCGTACGCTCTAAAAGCGCGTTTCCTGGCTGAACATGAGGATATCGACAGTGCAAAAAGGGAGTTGGCAAACGCGATTGGTTTGGATCCAAACGACAAAGAAACGCTTGTAACAAACGTTTCTATTGCTATGGTAGATAAACGTTATGCCGATGCCGATACTGCGTTGGCGACATTCCAAAAACTGTTTCCAGACGATGAACGCGGTTTGAACATGCGAATGCAGTTGGAATTACAGCGAGATCGACCAGAAAAAGCAGAACAATATGCCAGAGAGAACGCTCAAAAAGAAGATTCATCAGCTATTGACAAGTTCAAACTGTTAGACATCCTTATCAAATCCGGTAAAATCCAGGATGCCAAAAATTATTTGGAAGAATTAAGAAAGAAAAATTATCCCGGTTTTATGCTGGAGTACTTTGATGGTCAGATATCCCTTTATAAAAAGGAATGGCGCGATGCGGTCATTCATTTTAATAAAGCACGATTAGATATGCAAAACTTCCCGGAATTGCGCGCTCAAACGCAGGTTTATCTGGGAATTTGTTACGAACAGTTGGAACAGTATGACCTTCAGCTGGAAATGTTTGGCGAAGCGTTGAAGGAAATCCCGCAGTCAACACGCGCTCGTACAGGCTACGCTTTGGCGTTATTCCATTTGGGGCGCAAGGCTGAAGCTCGCGAACAGCTTGTTAAAGTTAAAGATCAGGTTGGCGAAGAAAAGTTTTTGGCGGATAATCGATTGCGCGCGATTTTCTATCAATTGGAATTGGCTCGTCAGCAAACGTTGCCGGAAGATCAGCGTTCAGAAGCTGTGTTAAAAATGTTTGCAGACAACGACACCGGCGAAGTCAAAATGGATGACCCGATTCAAGTTTTGGCTCGTTGCGAGGTTTTGGTAAAAGACCGCCGATTTGACGATGCCCAGCAACTGCTTAAGCAAGCTCTGCGTGAAAACTCAAAACAAGCCTCGTATTGGTCTGCTTTGTCCATGGTGGCAATTCTGCAAAATAATCTTGAGCAGGCTAAAGAGTATATTGCTCAAGGCAAAAAAGAGGTTGGGTATTCAACCGCGTTGCTAAATGTAGAACTTAAAGAAATTTTGGCAGAAGGCAAGGTAGGCGCAGCCTCCAAGGTTGACGCTATCCTTAAAGAAGTTAATCTTCTTCCTGTAGAACAAAAAGTATCTGCCTTGAAGTCGATTTCTGAAATGTATGTTGTGTTAAATGAATTCTCAAAAGCTCAAGATACATTGCAGCAGCTGTATGATCTTAATCCGGACAACACCAATATCCTTTTACGGAAATTCCTCCTGGCTCGTGCGGCAAACGACGAACAGCTTATTAACTCGCTTCTGGAAAAGATTAAAAATGTAATTGGAGAGAAGACAGGCGAATACCAATTTGCTACAGCGGCTCAAATTGTTTGGCAGGTTCGTAATCAGAAGCTCAAAAAGGAATCTCTTCTTCGCGCCAAGGATTTGCTCAAAGTTGCGTATCAAGCCAGAACGAACTGGATTGAAATTCCGATGCTTCAATACGAAATAGCAATTTTGGAGAATTCCAATACCGATGCTATTGCAGCCTTAAACCGTATGCGTCAGTTAGGTAATTTAACGCCTAAACAGAATTCGCAGTTGGTTTATTTGTTATTCAAAGAAGGTCGCATGGACGAAGCAAAGGCGATTCTTAATGGCATGGGGCGAATTCAGGATCCGAAACTCAATCGCCTTAAGGTCTCTATTGAAGCGACTTCCGGCGATATTAACGATGCCTTTGAAACCGCAGAACGAATTGCCCGCGACAGCGACAACTCGCTCGAACTGCTTTGGTTTGGTCAGATTGCGCTTAAAGCCGGAAAATTGGACGAAGCGTATAACGCCTTGAAAAAAGCCATTCAAATTGATCCGAAAAACGTTGATGCTGCTTTGGCGTTGATTACGGTTATGAAAGAGAAGAAGGATTTCTCTGAAATTGATTCATTGATTGACTCAATGGATAATCAATACGAAGGCGAAAACCTGGCGTTAGCTAAAGCAGAAGCCATGAAAATTAAAGGCGACGCGCCCAGAACGTACGAATTGTACAAAGAGGCGTTGGAGAAATATCCACACAGTTTGCCTTTGCTTTATGGTATGAGCCAGTTCTTGCTGCAAACGACCCGTCCAGACGCTGCTATGCCGTTTTTGCAAAAGATTATGCAGCTTAACGACGAAAATCCTGATCCCAATAAAATGCGTCTGCACTGGGCGCGCAGAAATTTCGTCCGATTGCTTCTGTCATTGAATTATAATATGGAGAATCAGGCTGAAGGCATTAAACTGCTTGACGCCAATATTGCAGAAAGCGAGACGCCTTCACTCGAAGACGTTAAAATGAAAGCGATTATTCTCGTTTCGTGCAACAATCCTCGAGATCGCGCCAAAGCTATCAATCTGATGGAAGGTATTATCAAACGAGGCGTTAAACTGGAACCGGAAGAACAGTTCATTTTAGGGCGTTTGTATAACGAAGCCGGTAAATGGGAAGCCGCTCGAGAGCAAATGCAAGACCTTTGTGTTCGCGAACCGAATAATATCCGTTATATTACAGAATTTATTCGTATGATGCTCCGCCGCAACTTGCCGGTTGAAGAAGTTCAGCCATACATCACTCGACTGGAACAGAACTTCCCGAAAACGATTATTTCTGTACTGCTGCGTTCAGAAATGTTGCATATTCAAGATAAAGACGCTCAGGCGGCAGATATGCTTATGAACTATTTCAAGTCAATTTCAGACGATCATCTGGAAGAACTGCCGATTGTTGCTCGTCAGCTTAACCGAATTGGTCAGGTTGAAAAGGCAGAAGAAGCGTTTAAGGTTTGTATGCAGAAGACCCCCAAGGGCGCGCTGGACTATGCCGATTTCCTTTCTCGCCGACGTCGAATTGACGAAGCAATTAACTTGTTGGAAAGTTTGAAAGACAATCCACAGTATAAATCAGGCGACATCCTCAAAGCTCTTTTAGATCTGCTTCGCGTCAGTCCTCGTCAGCCAACGGCGCAGCAACTGCAACGGGTTAGCCAGATTTTGGGCGATTATCAAAATAAATTTCCTAACGACATCTCGATTCTTGTCCAGGTTGCGGAATTGAGAATGTTGGAAGGTAAAGTGGATGAGGCTGAAAAGATTTACGAAGATATTCTCAAGATGAAATCAATCACTGATTGGCAACGCGTTGTTATTTACAATAACCTTGCGTACGCTCTTGCGATTTCTGGAAAATCTCCTCAAAAGGCGCTGGACGTAATTAACGAGGCGATTAAGATTCACGGTCCGGCAGAATACCTGCTTGACACTCGCGCCTTGACGTTGCTGGCGTTTGATGATAAAGATCCCGCCAAGCTGACGTTAGCCGTTTCTGATTTGGAACGAGCTGTCGCAAAGAATCCGACTGCTATATACTATTTCCACTTGGCGCGCGCCTATATGGCTAACGACGACAGAGAGAACGCCAAGGCAACGATGGACATCTGTCGAAACCAGTACGAAATGACGATTAACGACGTTCCTAAACTTGAACGAGGCGAATACGGACGCGTTTTGACAAGTCTGTAATTGTCATTTGAAAGCGTTTGACATAAAGTCTGCCCGAAAATGTTTTGTATCCTTTTTCGGGCAGATATTTTTTTAGAATTTGAATAATTACTATACATTTGGTTATGGATAAAGAGTATTTTGATTTTGTTGTTCAGACGTCCATAATGCTTTTTTTGATTCTCAACCCGGTTGGGAACATTCCCGCGTATGCTGGAATTATGAGGGAATATACGGGTAAAGACTATTATCGCATTATGGTGCGAGAGATGCTGTTAAGCCTGGGAATTTTGCTTGGCTTTTTATTCTTTGGTCGAGCAATTTTGGAGATATTGCATATTTCAACAATTGCGTTGTCAATTTCTGGAGGAATAATTCTTTTTAGCGTTGCGGCAAAGATGGTTTACGGTTCACACGATTCCAATGACAAGAAACGCAACAAAGAACCTTTTTTTGTTCCGTTGGCGTTCCCCTTGTTTGCCGGTCCGTCTTCAATAACGATGGTAATTCTGACTCGCGGCGCTCCTTACGCGCCGTTATCCGGATTATTATTGGCTATCGTTCTTGCATGGGTTCCAGCAGCAACGTTGCTTATTGCCTCAAGGTCTATCGAAAAAAGACTTGGTTATAAAGCGCTTGACGCTTTGGAATCGTTGATGGGCTTTCTGCTTATGGTTATGGCAGTTCAGATGATTATCAACGGTTTGGGCTTGGCATTTCCTGGCTTTTTGAAATAATACAATGTCCAGAGGTCTTTCCATGCGAGATGCCTCTGGACGCGTCTTTATTGTAACGAACAACTAATGGTTGACTTGACTTCTTCCAGCCATGCTTTGCGCTGAGCGTCGTCAGAGAGAATGATTGGTGTAAAATTGACGTAAGTAACATTGTCCAGATTGACAGTGTTGGCAATGATATTTGTCCAAAGATTGCGAATCGGATCGTGGTTAAACTTTTCTTCGATATCTGCGGGCGTGTTGGCGGTCGTAAAGACAAAAGTTTTCTTTCCTCCTAAAAAACCTTCCGGACCTTTTTCTGTAAATCGATAACATACGCCTTGACGTATTACTCTGCTTATCCAGCCAACCAGGTTTGCCGGCGGCATGCCCCACCAGTTAGGATGGACAAATACCAAAACGTCTGCTGTAAGCAGTTCATCAACCATGTCTCGAATTGAACCGTCAAGTTCATCTTTGTTTTTTTTCAATTCGTCTGTCGTCAGGTTGGGATCAAAATTTTCTGCGTACAAATCATGAAAAACAATGTCATACGAATTGATTTTTAAGACCTCGGCAGCCGTAGAGGCGATTGCTCCGCAGAAACTTGCTGTGGATTGAGGATTGGATAAAATTATTAATGCTTTCATAACGTTAGTAGTAAAAGTGAAAAAACGTGTGGCTATATATTTTAAGTGGTGAGGCTAAGCGAATTATCGCATTTTCTTTTGGGGTGGGCGACCGGTTATGGCAGCGTAGTAGTTGGGGTTTTCCGATTGACCGGTAGCTTCATAAAGGAATCTGCTTGGAATGGTGTCTCGCTGTTTGCCCCATTTCATTCTCGTTAAGGCAAAGGTGAGGGTGAGTTTTCTCTGTGCTCTGGTAAATCCGACGTAGCATAATCGTCGTTCTTCATCAATGTCTTTTTCCTGATAGGATTCAATCGAACGTTTGTGCGGTAAAATGCCTTCTTCCATCCCGACCATATATACTTCCGGGAACTCTAACCCCTTTGCGGCATGGAGTGTCATAAGTGTAACGCATTTTCCTCCGGTCAAATCTTCTTTGTCGTCTGGGGAAGAAGACCAATCCGATAAGGTTAGCTCTTGAACAAAATTGTAAAGCGACGGCTTTTCTCCTTCCTCTTGTTGGCGTTTAATGAATTCTCCTGCTGCATTGACTAAATCTTCTACCATTCGCCAACGTTCGTCCTGATCTGCAGGTTTTTCGTATAGACGTTTAATTTCAGCTTTGTAGTTAATTTTTTCGAGCAGGTATTGAATAAACTCCACCAAAGGCATTTGACGCGACCGCTGTTTAAGGTCGGTCATAAGTTCATAAAAACCTGTAACAGCTTTTGCGGTTTGTGGCTTAAAATTAAGCGTTTGGGAACAATGCGGGAGAAATTCTCCGATTGGGATTTTGTGTGTTACCGCATGCTCCATGATTTGTGTAATAGTTGTTTGACCTATTCCTCGTACTGGCGTATTAATAATTCGCAGTAAAGAGATCTCATCTTTGTTGGTAACTACCGCACGCAAGTATGCCAGAATGTCTCGAATTTCTTTTCGATCAAAAAAAGATTGACCTCCAACGAGTTTATAGGGAACGCGCTGGCGTCGAAATTCCGTTTCAAATGCTCTGGGTTGTTCGTTCGTCCTGAACAGAATAGCGAAATCCGAGGGGTGTCTGCCGTTATTAATTTGAAGCTTGATTTCCCTAACAACGCGCAAAGCTTCCGTCTCTCCGTCCTGCATTTGGAGAATTCGGGGCTGTTCGCCAGAACGAGTTGCTTCCAGAATTTTAGGATGTCTAACCCTGTTAAAAGCAATCAGACGATTTGCCCAGGCAATAATTTCGTTTGTTGAACGATAATTCGTAACCAGCTGAACGATTTTAGCTTCAGGCCAATCGTTTTTGAATTGAAGGATATGAGTAACTTCTGCTCCACGCCAAGCGTAGATGGATTGATCGTCGTCTCCAACAACGCACAGATTGCGATGGCGCTGCGCTAATGTTCGAACAATTTTATACTGCGTCTGATTTGTGTCCTGATACTCGTCAACAAGAATATGGTCAAAGCGTTGCGATTCCTGTTGAGCAACTTCCGGAAATTGCGAAAATAGATCGTCGGTGAGTAAAAGCAGGTCGTCGAAATCGACGGCGCCGGACGCTCGCAGCCCTTCCTGATAATGCCGATAGGCGACTGCGGCTAAATGCTGTTTGTCATTTTCAGCATAACGGCTGGCGTCATGAGGACGGATTCCCTGTGTTTTCCACGTTCCAATTTGATTTACCAGGTCCGACGGTTTAAGAGCGGCTTCTGAACAATGAATGTCTTTAAGAACCGTTCGAGCAAGACTTTCCTGATCGCCACGATCCCGAATGGCAAATTCGTTTGGGTATCCGAGATGATGAATATTTCGCTTGAGAATACGAACGCACAGGGAATGGAAGGTTGATATTTCCGGAACGGCAACGCCTTTTTTGCGCGTATTTGACAAGTTAAGGATTTGCATGACGCGGTCGCGCATTTCCTTTGCCGCCTTATTGGTAAACGTTACAGCCAGGATTCTTTCGGGTGCGATGCCATGTTTAATAAGGTTGGCAATTCGCATCGTTACAACGCGAGTTTTTCCAGAACCCGCGCCGGCTAATACCAACAAAGGTCCTGACAACGTATCAACAGCTTCTTGTTGCGGAGGGTTTAACGCCATTGGAATATCATTTATAAATTAAAGGTCAATTATGAATATTCTATTATATTCATTTCTAAAGAAAATGGAAGGTGTAAAGAACTGTCAAAGAAAGAAAAAACAGCAAGAGAATGCCTTGTTTTCCGATAAATTCGGAGCGACTTAACATATAACGAGGATATGGTAAAATCTGTCTGCAATAAAGCTATAGAAAAAAAGACGGGATTGCAAAATGAATTACAATCCCATGTCTTTTGATTTAACTGTTTAATGCAGGAGTCTGATAATACGAACAAAAACTACGTGTTGTTAATCAGACGCATAACGGTCATTGATTCAGCTTATTTACCGCAGCAACCACCTTTTTTACCGCCACAGCATTTTTTAGCGGTCGTTTTCTTTTCGGCGGATTTTGCAGCTGGAGCAGCCTTGGCGGCAGTCTTCTTGGTCGTCGTCTTCTTGGCGGCGGTCTTGGCGGCTGGAGCGGCCTTGGCAGCAGTCTTCTTGGTCGTCGTCTTCTTGGCGGCGGTCTTGGCAGCTGGAGCGGCTTTGGCAGCAGTCTTCTTGGTTGTCGTCTTGGCGGCGGTCTTCTTGGTCGTCGTCTTCTTGGCGGCGGTCTTGGCAGCTGGAGCGGCTTTGGCGGCGGTCTTCTTGGTTGTCGTCTTGGCAGCAGCCTTCTTCGTTGTGGTGGCTTTGGTTTCTACAGCTGTTTTGTCTTCACTTTTTTTAGGCACAGTAAATCCTCCATCCATAGTTTGGGGAAGCCTCGTGTAAACGAACGTGACATCGACTCAATGCGATGACCGAAGACGATCCGCGTCTGTCGGAATTTAACTGATGAGGCGTTTCCCTTGAACCTAAATAACAAATTCAATAAGTCGGAGGCCAAGCGGACTTAGGAAGACAATGACTAGACC
>JAZQDP010000148.1:0-2771 GCA_045546875.1 Thermoguttaceae bacterium
ATCAGCAAAGAAATCATACAGCTCAAATGTGGTAGGAGCCGTGTAACTTGTTTCGGCCGCCGAAGTCAAACCGAAAACACCGCAGACAGCAGTTAAAACCAGGGTGATTGCTGTTACGATCGCCAGGATTTTTTTCATTTGTCTTCCTCCTAGAAAATATTTTTGTTCGCACTGCAGACACTTCCCGACAGTACGATATTTTTACTCCTACAGTATACAACATTCCTCTGCTAAAGTCAAGCACTGAAACCAAAAAAACGAACAGAATAAACAAAAATTTTCCGCGGACATTCTTTCCTTCTAAATATATGCAAAAAGCAACCGATAACCACAAGATATGCGAAAATTTTGCCCACAAAAAAAGAAGACGCCCCCGTTTGAGGGCATCTTCCCTTTTGGTTTTATTTTGCCTGCGAATAGGCATTTGCCGTCTGATAATACTCGTACAGCGCCGCAACCGCCTCGGCGGCAGTGCCGCTTTCGTTTTGCGTCAGCGAAGCCGCACAGTAATCGAGTACAGAACTGGTAAAGCGAACACCGTTGACCGTCACGCTGAATTGTTTATCCAGGTGCGCCGTCTCGATTTTCTCAACGGTAATCGCGTACAAACCGTTTCCGACGTCCTCAACCTTGAGTTGTCGGCCTGAACAGTATGCCGAGCGAATTCCCGTGCCGTCGAGCACCTGAACGTAGAAGTTGAGTTCGGTCTGGCTCTTCAGCGAAATCGAAAGACCGTAAAGAACGGTATTGCCATCGGCGTTTTCGGTACGCGCTTGACCCTCCCCGAGCGCCTGTTTGGCGGCCGCCACGTCGACGTCCGCATCCGCGTACTTGGGCATTACAGCATAACCGTTTTCGCCCAGCACCACGTCGTCGTGAATCTCGGCCAGATAGCGTTGGGCATAGTGGCCGTAGTTGGCAATCTTCTTGGCAAGTGCAATCGCGTTTTCGGAATAATGACCATTGGTGTTTGCAACCAACAGTTCAATATACTGTTTGACCGAAGTCGTCATTTGGTAGGTCTTTTCGCCCACGGTATAGGTAGCCGTGATTTCCTCAGCCAATTCGAGTGCGCTGACCGGGCAGGCATAGTAATATCTGCCCAACAGTTCGTTATACTGCTGTTCGGCCGCAATCGTTTTATCCCCCAGGGTCAACGTCATCGTACCCAATTTTTGAGAATCGGTCTCGGCAAGGTAGAAGTTGACGTCGATCTGACTGGACAGGTTGACCGAAACACCATAGAAAATTTCTTCTTGCTCGTCGGGGTTGCCCGTTACCAAAATCGGTACGTCGCCATAGTTTTGTATCGACAATCCTTTTGCAGCAGACGAAGCGTTCTGCTCTTTGGTAAGGGTTACGCCGTTTACACTGGCAGAGAACTTCTCGGCGACAAGTAAATTGCTTTCCTTGTCACAAAGTTGCTGTTGCGAAAGTGTAATATCGTACCGACCGTTTTCGGGTTCGGGGAAATTGAGAAATTCAAATATATCTTTTCCTGAATGATGGCGGTAAAGATAACTATTTCCCCCTGCGATACACAGCGTATAATCGGCATAGCGCAACTCAACCGGCTGGTCCTTTTGCGCCTGTAATATCGAGAACGAAATGGTTTTATTTGCCGTTTCAAGGTTCTTATTTTCGAACTTTTCTCCCGCAGCCAACTCGGTTGTCTTGCCGGGGTCGGCATTCACGGCCGTGTCTTTGAAATCGAGTGTTTGCACCACGCCCCACTCGGTACCGCTGATGATTCTTACGGGTGTGCTCCCGTAATTGTAGATCGTCATGCCCTGCCACGCATCGTAAACGTCATAATAGCTTTCGTCAAAAGCCTGGCCGTTCACTTCACCGCGCAACCGAGTACCCACTTGATTCTTGGTGCCTTTTTCCAGAAGCACTTCTTGTTGAACAGTAACTTTATAACGGCCGTTTTCAGGTTCGGGCAAGGTGAAGCGGCGGTAATTATTCTGTCCGTTGATCGAACGGTAGATGTAACTGTTCCCCCCGGCAATGCGCAGATAGAAGCCCGAGAAGGCAATTTCAATCAGATGTTTGCTGTTCGGAACATCCAGAATCTCAAAGGTGACACCGTTTTGGTGGCCCATAAAGTTCTCGTGTTTATAGGTTGTGTTGTTCCCCGCAATCGTCACCATCGGGCTGTAGGCCGAATCTCCGTTGAAGGATTCTTTCCAGGAAACGATAGGCGTTTCTTTATCGTTTACCAACGAAGATACATAAACATCTGTCGTTCCCAAGTTCGACAACTTAAAGCCGGTATCAATCCAATTTATCGGATAATCCTCATAATAAGTCACACCGTTTACAGTGGCACCCGCACGAACGCCAACAACCTGTTCGGTTGTTTCGTCATAAAGGAACATCTGCGAGAAAAGGATGTCATACCGACCGTCATCCGGCGCCGGGAAGGTCACCATTCGTTGATGATCCTGTGAATTATACCAACGGTAGAAATAACTCTGGTCCCCGTCAATATTGAGAACGAAGTTGACAATCTGCAGTTTTAACGGTTGACCTTCATTCACTTCGTGAACCGACATCGTCAGCCTCTGGTTTTCAAGTCTGACGCTGTTCCCCACAAAAGCGTTATTCTCTCCCGGACTCAAACACGAAGACTTATCCGGTGTCTTACCGAGTTGCAACTTTTTCCAAGGCACCTCGGTCATTTTTGCTTCTTTCACACCGCCGCTGACCTTAACGGGTGTGTTGCCGACATTTTGAATGCCAAAACGCTTGGCTAAATATTTGTCATC
>JAZQDP010000149.1:0-1520 GCA_045546875.1 Thermoguttaceae bacterium
TCCGCCAACGGCGAACCGGAATACATGCCCAACATGCTTCCCGACGGTCGAGTTATTTACACTCGTTGGGAATACACCGATAAAGCTCTGTGGCGCGTTCAGTCCCTCTGGACAATGAACCCGGACGGAACCAACACGCAAACCCTTTGGGGCAACCAGTCCACTTGGCCAGACGTTTTGACCGAAGCCCGCGCCATTCCGGACTCCAAAAAGATTGTCTTCACCGCTGTTGGACACCACGCCTGGTTTAACGGCTCGATTGGCTACATTGACCCGACCCGCGGTCTGAACTACCCGGACGGTCTGGAACGCATTACTCGAGAAGTCGCCTGGCCGGAAGTCGGAAATGGACCTCATGACCCGGCTCCGTCTTACGATTACCATCAGGCTGGCAAGTACTTCGCGTACAAGTCCCCGTATCCGCTATCTGAAGAATACATGCTCGTTTCCGCTCGTTACGGCGGACACCTTTACAACGGTCCGCACAACGGCTGGTTCTTCATGGTTTATCTGCAGGACGTTTACGGAAACAAGGAACTGATTCACAAGTCCGACAACGCCAACGCCTGGTACGCTATGCCTCTTAAACCCCGTCCGGTTCCGACTGTCGTTCCAGACAAAGTCGACTGGCCGAAAATTGGTTCTGGCGAACAGCCCAAACCAGGTTATCTGTACTCCAACAACGTCTTTGACAACGCGCCTGAAATCCTGAAAGAAAAAGGCAAGGCGATTCGCGTTGTCCAGATGGACCCGAAAAACTACACAACATGGGTTAAAACCGTTCAGCACGACGGTCCTGCCGTTTCCGTCTTCCAGGCGGAAGGCGTCAAGAGAATTCTTGGAACCGTTCCGATTGAACCGGATGGAAGCATTTACTTCGAACTGCCCGCCGGCAAGTCCGTCTACTTTGAAATGTTGGACGAAAACGGCATGGCGATTCACGTTATGCGTACATTCACCAACGTCATGCCTGGCGAAATTCGCGGTTGCTTTGGCTGCCATGAATCCAAGCTCAATACAAAGGGCAACCCGCAGCAGCAAAACATGAACATGGCTATGAAGAAGGGTCCGCAGAAGCTCACGCCGCCCAGCTGGGGAACGGAAGAATCCATTTCCTACATGCGATTCGTTCAGCCGGTTCTGGACAAGTACTGCGGCAAATGCCATCAGGATCCTGAAAACGACGCTTACAAGAAGCTCAACATGGTTTGCCGTCCGTCAGCTCACGGTTGGTGGGGCAATGTCATGTCTCGTCCAAACGATTCCAGCCCGTTCTGCGAACCGTACTTGACCATGGTTTCCGGTCGCTGCCCATGGGGTGGAGCTAAACCGCGAGACGAACACAACGTTCCCGCCAACATTGCAGGTCTGTTTATCGTAGAAGGTTACGGCGCCAACGACCCAGCTAACCTCGCCACACTGCCGCCCTACTCCGCCTTTAGCCCTGTTAGCCGACTCATTCACAACGCTTGCTCTGGAGAACACCACGGCGTTAAAGTTACCGGCGAAGATCGCGAACG
>JAZQDP010000150.1:0-5347 GCA_045546875.1 Thermoguttaceae bacterium
AGTATAATAAAATCCATATTAATTGTTAGGGAAAATTTTTTATAAATCCTCACGGCAGCAAAATTATTAATCCCCCAAATTTTAATTGTATTGGAGGAATTTTTTATGGCAAACTACACAAGAAACAACGAAATTATCAGCGGCGCAGAAGGTAAAATGGATTATCATACTCTTACATCTTCCGCTGATTCAGTCTTAGTTACAAATGTTACTGTTGTATCAGGCGGCTCGGTTCCGGTACCCGACTATTGGGAACCCTATACCGTAAATGGCGGCGTTATGATTTATGACGGCAAAGACGCAAACGACACCATGAACGCCAGAAATTTGAAAATCGAAGGTGGACTGTTTCAATATCTCGGCGGCGACCAAAACGACAACTTGTCTATCAATGGCGCAAATGTAAGCGGCGGTTCATTGAAAGCTAATGGCGGTTGGGACGAAGACACGCTTAACGTTTCAAATGTAACAATAAGCGGCGGCAATACCTATGTACACGGCGATACGGGTACTGATAATGTTTCAGTCAGCAAAGTTTCAGTCACGGGCGGCACTTTCCAGCAACGCGATCACGGCAGAAGTAATGTAAATACTGCAAGTGAAGTTACAATTCAAGGCGGACATTTTGAATTAAGCACAGGTATTTTGGAACGTGTTGGCAATGACCCGTTAGACGCAAGTTCAGTTGTTGAAAGCATTGGCGGCAGTAATACACTTTCTGCAAACAAAATTTCAATGACAGGTTCTCAAAGCAGTTTGGCTGTCTACAGCGAAGGCGCAAATAATTCTATTAAAGTTTCAGATGTTACAATAACAGGCGGCTATACAAGTATTCGCGGCGGCGTAACTGCCAACGTTAAAGGCGAACAAGGCAAAGATACAATTTCTGTTTCAAATTTTAACCTTACAAGACCGAGCGGCTATAACAGCGAAGGCGGCGAAGTTACAATTTCCGGCGGCGGCAGTAATAACAATGTTTCGGTTTCAAATGTTTCTGTCAGCGGCTACACTTCCAACACCTATACTAAGGACGGTTTTTATATCAGCGGCGGCGTTTCAAATAATAACGTTTCAGTTTCAAATTTGACGCTTAATGGCGCGGGCAGAGCATATGTTGAAGACGGCACAAGCGGCGGCGGTACAACTTCACTCAAAAATATTACTTTCGGCGGAAATACATACACATCTTTAAGAGCAAAAGGCGATACTGTTTCTGCGGACGGAGTAAATTTTGCCTACTCCGGTTATCTTTCACTTAGCGGCAACGGCGATATTTCCGCGCAAAATATTTTAAATACAGTTGGCGGCGGCGTCTCAATGGCGGGCAGTTCAGGCGTCGATAAAATTTCGCTTGAAAATGTCACAATGTCAAGCGGCACTGTTTCACTTAACGGCAACGGCGGCAACGATAATTTTTCTGTCGATAATGTTTCAATGACGGGCGGAAATATTTATGTTATCGGCGGCAACGGCAATGCAAGTGTTTCTGTCAGCAATATTGACAAAACAAGCGGTTATTTTGATATTGATATGGGCGGCAGTGATTCGGCTGCAAGCGGCAACGATACAATTTCTGTTGAAAATATTTCAAACGCCGACCGCGCTTATTTTGATATTTATGCACGTGGCGGCGCGGATTCTATTTCAATTAAAAATTCTTCGTCAGTCAGCGGCTATTTGAGAGCTTACGGCGGCGCGGGCAAAGATACAATTACTGCAGAAAATATTTCAATGAATAGCAGTTACGGCAATTTTAGTATCAGCGGCGGCGCAGATGACGATTTTATTTCTGTAAAAAGTTCCAACAATGTTTGGGCTTACGGCGACGAAGGCAACGATACAATTTATTTGGAAGATTTTAGCGGCGGATTTTACGCGGGCGCGGGTAATGATTCTGTTTCAGTAACAAAAATGATTGAAGGCAACAGCGGGCATTTTTACGGCGGCGCGGGTAACGATACCATTGAATTTTATGAAACTTGGATGCCTTATTACAATTCTTACATGGGCGGCGGAGATGTTGACGGCGATGAAGGCGACGATTTAATTATTGCAAGAAACGCCACTATCTACGGTACAGGATTTTTCGGCGGCGAAGGCAACGATACAATTTCAGTTGATAACAGCACTTTAACTTCAGGTTTTAGGTTTTACAACGGCGCGGGCAATGATTCAATTTCTGTATCAAACATTGTAGGAAATGTTGACGGCGATATGATGTTTTACAGTGAATATGGTATGGGCGCAAGCGACGGCAACGATACAATTTCTTTGGATAATTGGACTTTAACGGGCGATTCAAATCAAAGGATTCTGATTAACGGCAATATTTTTACTACTGATAATTCAAGCATTAACGGCGCAGATTCAATTTCTCTCAAAAATATTACCGCTCCACGCGCAACATTTTATATTTATGGCAAAGGCGGCGGCGATAATCTTTCCGTTGAAAATGTAACACTCGGCGGCTTGGGTACAAGTTACGGCGATACCTACATGGGAAGCGGTAATATTTATGCAAGCTTGGACAGCGGCGACGATTCAATTTCTTTCAACAATCTTGAATTTTACAAAGGCAGTTCAAGTAAAGTCAGTATAAACGGAGGCGCGGGCAACGATACAATTTATTTTGACGGCGCGACATTAGGTAGCGAAGAGGACGGCAGGTATACTCAAGCTCATTTAAAAATTGAAGGCGGCGACGGCGCGGATGTTATCAATGTTTCAAATGTTTCAGTAACAGGCACTTACAGCGACGGTTCAATTTACGGCGGCGCGGGCGACGATAAAATTTCTGTTGTCGATTCAAACGGCGTACAAATTACGGGCGGCGACGGCAACGATACAATTTATTTTGACGGCAACGTTGATGCAGTCTTGACAGACCTTTCGACGAGTGACGCAATTTCTTTGAGCGGTGAATATTCGCAAGCTTATTACAAGAGCGACAAAAATATTTTGGTTTACGGCGAAGGCGTCAAAGTTTCACTCGGCGGCGTTTCAGATTTTTCAACGCTTTCAAGCCTTAAGATTTACAACGGCAGTACACAAACAACCGTCGGCGAATTTGTCAGTGTGCTTGAGTGGAAATTGGAAAACGGCGTTGCCAGTTACGGCGATTTAATTAAAATCAGCGGCTTGAGTGATTCTGCAACTTGGAGCAATATCACAGTTGACGGCAAAGCAATTAACACGCTGGACGATGAGGAAATTAAAGCAAGCGGCAAGCCTGTTGTAATTTCCAACAGCGCGCTGGATACGTCAAAGACCGTTACAATAACAAACGGTTACACATTGGCACTTGGCAGCGACGTTACAGACCTTCCGAAAGACGTTCCCGAACATTGGGAAATATCTTCAGGAAATGCGGCTTACTTTGCAACGGGACAAAGTGCGGGCTATGTTCTTGCCGACAATACAATTTCCTATCAGAGCGAACAGAAAGGCGAAGTTGTAACCGAAGTTAGCGGCTTGAGTGACGCGGCAACTCTGAATGATATTTCTTTGGATGATAAAGTTGTAACGGTTTCAAATAACGCGCTTGACTCTTCAAAAACCGTTTCGATAACAAACGGCTACACTTTGGCGCTCGGCGACGACGTTACCACGTCTGAAGATGTAGACGCTACGTGGACGGTTGATAATGGTACTGCGACTTACAAAGGCGGCAAATCTGCTGGTTATACGCTTAGCGACAATACCATAACTTATTCGCCTGCAGTCAGCGGCGAAACATTGGCGACAATAACGGGCTTAAAGAGTACCGCCACTGTCAGCGGAATTACCACAAGCGGAACTACAATAACCCTCAAAGCCTCCGTACTTGACCAAAAAGAAGTTCAACTCAACGGCGACGGTTACACGTTGGCATTGGCTAATGATGTTGAGACGCCGACATCGGTTTCTGCAAGTTGGAAAGTATCGGACGGTACGGCGAATTACAGAGGAAGTACAACCGCCGGTTATGTTGTTGACGGCAATAAAGTCGTCTATCAAGCTGAAAGCGAAGACGAAATTATAACGACAATTACGAATTTGAGTGATTCTGCAACCGAAGCTGATATTTCTTTGGATAATAAAGTTGCAACGGTTAAAAATAACGCGCTTGCCGCTGAAAAAACTGTTGAAATTTCTAACGGCTATCATTTGGCACTTGGCAGTGACGTTATCGGACCTACGGTATTGCCGCCTTATTGGCAAATTTCCGACGGCACGGCAAATTATATGAAGGGAGCTACTACTGCCGGATTTGTGCTTGATGAAGATACCACTACAATTTATCAGCAAAAAGAAAATGCGGGCGAATCTCAAATTGAAATTACAAGTTTGAGTGATTCTGCAACCGAAGCTGATATTTCTTTGAGCGGCGAAGTTGTAACAATTTCAAATAACGCGCTTGACTCTTCAAAAGTAGTTAAAGTAACAAGCGGCTACACGTTAGCACTTGGTAGCGACGTTACAGAACCGCAAGACGTTGCCGAACATTTTGAAGTTTCGGAAGGCAAAGCGGCTTACTTTGCAACGGGTTTAAGTGCAGGTTATGTTCTTGCTGACAACCAAATTTCCTATCAAAGTGAACAGAAAGGTTCAACCATACTTGAAATTAGCGGCTTGAGTTCCAACGCCACCAATAACGATATTTCGCTGAACAACGGCATTTTAACCTTGTCCGCGTCTGCTATTGGTACTGATACAATTACGATTGAAAAAGCTGTCGGCGTTTCCAAAATTTCAGCAGGTAAAGCCGGTAACTTCCTTATCGGTACGCAAACTTTCACGACGGCTACACCCGTTGATTTTGACATTGACGAAAATACAAAAGTTACAGCCATTCAAATGGCTGAAGTGACGGCGGGCAGTTTCACAAACTCTGCTGACAATATAAAAATTTTCGGCGGGGGCGGCAACGACTCTATAACAAGCTCTGCCGATAACGTTACGATTAGCGGAAACTTTGGCAACGATACTCTCACTAATTCGGGCGATAACGCCGTCTTCCAATATACGAAAGGCGACGGCAACGATGTTATCATCGGCTTTACGGAAAATGATTTGCTGAAAATTGTTGACGACACGTACAACACGAGCATTGTCGGCGATGATTTGTGGGTAAACTTAGTCGAAAGTCGTAACAACATAATCCTTAAAGATGCGGCAACCATAACGCCCAACATTGAAGGTACTTGGAGTTATGGTTACAAGGATAAAGACGACAAGGAAATTGAAAATCCAGTTGCGATGATTGCAAGCGGCGATGATACTTATTATTACGAATCAGTAGCACGTGCGACCAATGACGCGGACAATAATTCAACAGTAACCGTCATTGCCAATTCAAGTCGGATCG
>JAZQDP010000151.1:0-2271 GCA_045546875.1 Thermoguttaceae bacterium
CTCGGTCGCGTTTTCGAACAGACAAGTGCACAGGGAGCCGTTACAAGATATACTTACGACGCCGTTGGAAACGTTTTAAAAACCGAACAGTATGATTCAACTCAAACCGCATTGCCCGCCGCGTCCTGGCTGGACGAATCGCAGACGTTCAACGGTACTTCCGATAAAGTCGTTATTGGCAACCAGTCTGAACTCAACTTTACGGGAGAAATTACGCTGACAGCAACGGTAAAAATCGACGCTTTCAACGGCTTGCAGGACATCCTCGCTCACGGCTACACGTTCAGACCGAACGCAGAAGTCTTTTTAAGATTGAGTGGAAATAAAATTCAGGCTGGATCCTATAACGGACAGACGTATTATGCAGAATCGACGCTTTCGGAATCCGATTTAGGACAATGGATTACCTTTACCGGAACGTACGACGGGGAGAACTGGAACCTGTACAAAGACGGCGTTTTAATCGCCTCGTCCGCGTCCTCTGTCGGCGCGGTTACCGTCAATGCAGATTGGGTAATCGGCGCCAGCGCGCAAAACAACCGCTTTTTCAAAGGGGAAATCAAAGACGTCGCCATTTACCGCAGCGCCCTTACCGCCACGCAAGTTGCCGCACTCTATAACGGAACGTTAGAGAACAATATCGTTACAACCTCCTACGCCTACACGCCCACCGGGGCTGTCGCCTCCATCACCGACCCCGAAGGAAATACAACAAGCTACGGCTACGACTACAGAGGACTTGCCATTTCCGAAACCAACGCCAAAGGCTATACGCGCTATTTTGAATACGACGCTAACGGCAGACTGACGGAAAAGACCGACCGCAACGGGCGGGTTACAACCTATACCTACGATACCGCCGGACGATTGACGTCTGAAAGTTGGCTCGATTCTTCAGAGAATATTGTAAAATCGTTTGTTTACACTTACGATACAGTAGGAAATTTGTTAACCGTTAACGACGGCGTTTCCAGTTACGTTTATACGTACGATACGATGAATCGCATTGATACAATGTCGATTACGTTCGACGGACAAACGGCTCTGTTTGATTACGCCTACGATTTAGTTGGACGTCAGACGCAGTCTGCCTTGACGTTAAATAACGTTGCAGATCGAACGGTTAATATCGAATACGACCATTTAGGACGCGCTCTTTCCGCCGAACTGACCGGGAACGCGATAAATGATATTTTAGCTGAGTTTGATTATAACGCCATTGGCGCTTTAACTGACGTTCGACGCTTTGAATGGGACGATACAGACGAACTGTATAATCTGATCGCTCAATCGCAGTATCAGTACAACGCCAGAAATCAAATAACGTCTATTAATCATCAAGATTCGAATAATAACAATATCGTTTCTCACGGCTATTTATACAACGCTGACGGGAACATTTCGCAGTATACAAATTCACTTGACGGTTCCGTTCTGTACGATTACGATTTCTTAGGACAACTCACCGGCGCGAATTATTCCAATTTGGATATTACTGACGAATCGTATCAGTACGACCTTAACGGGAACAGAGAACTCGTAACCAACGCCAACGGCGATTTAGTCGTTTATTCAACTGGAACGAATAACGAGCTGACCAGCGACGGCGCGTATACCTACGCCTACGATGCCGAAGGAAATAGAATAAGTAAAACCAACGCTGCCGGAACGGAACGGGAACTCTACGAATGGGATTATAGAAACCGCCTTTCCAGCGTTACTAAACAGGAATACAACGCAACAACGCAAGAATGGGAAGACGTTCAGATCGTTGAATACGCTTACGATTACAACAATGTTTTAATTCGTAAAGTTTTAGACGCCAACGGCGACGGCGTATCCGACAGCAAAACAATCTTTATTCCAGAAGATTATCAAGTTGCAATCCAGTTAGACGATAACGACCTATCAGACCAAACGCCGATTACAATTTCCCACCGTTACCTCTGGACGCCGGATCAGCAGGATAAACTATTAGCCGATATTCAATTATCGCAAACTGGTTCAGAAATCCTCTGGGCTTTAACCGACCATCTCGGCACAATCCGCGACATCGTGAAAAACACGCCCTCCGGTCTTGTAGTTCCTGCCCACATCATCTATGATGCCTATGGTAACGTATTATCATGCAAAGACTCCAACGGAACCGATATAGACTCCCCAATAATTTTCGGCTTTACCGGCAAATACATTGACGCAGACACCCAATTGCAGAACAACGTTAACCGCTGGTACGACGCCTTTGTTGGTCGCTGGCTCTCCACCGACCCC
>JAZQDP010000152.1:0-2112 GCA_045546875.1 Thermoguttaceae bacterium
ACCGACAAGGTCGGTTCCTGATTGGACGTTGGCAGCGCCAAAAAAGGCTTTTTCGGAGGCATAACCTTGTCCTACTGCCTGTGCGGCTTCGCACCCCGTTTAATTCGTTAAATCCGTGAACGAACAGCAAAGACATCGTATAGAGATTCAGACATTGTTTTCCATTTATTAAAATCAATCAACAAAAAACATGATTAGAAAACTTTCCTTTCGACTTTTTTTCCTTTCGTCATTGGTTTTATTGCTGGCGTTACCTTTTTCTAACGCAATTTTTGCACAAGGGTTGGAATTGAGAATTGATTCCGACAACAACGGAACTATCGATAATTCTCCTAGAGAACGCGAACTGGCAAAAAGTCCGTATGCGTTCGGGAAGTTTATTCCGTACTCGGAAACCGACGAGGAATTCGTTGAATTCCAGGTTGTCGTTCCCAAAGCGAAAAACGCCAACGAGAAACGAACGCTGAAGTTTACGTTTGAATCGAACGAAGTTAGCCTCTGGGAAGAGACGCCAGACGGAAAGAAGAAACTCCTGTTCATGCCTGACGTCAAGGGGACAATTCAAGCTGAAACTAAAACGACGCCTGTAGATAACTGTGAAGAAACCGAAGCAGCAACTGACGATTCAGATACAGAAGAAGAGGACGAAACGCCAAATCAAGAGAACAGTTCTTGGTGGGGATCGATAAGTGGCTATGCCAAAAAAACTTATGAAAGCGCTATCAATTCTATATGGAATCGAAATATTGACGAAGTTCCTCATGAAGAACCTGTTACAGAAATTATTGAAGAATTAAAGTCGCAAACGTTTGAATATTCACTTCCATCGAATAAGACAGCCTTTGTATTTTATCTAAAGGCAGAAACCAAACCATGTCCAGCCGACTGGGAAAACAGCAAGACGTTTAAGCGACCAACTCGATCTTTGACCGTGGATTTAATTCTCAATGGAAAAACGATAGCGTCTGACAGCGCAAAATACATGCTTGTTGCCCAAGAATCAATCTATGTAGCAATTCAGAAACAACCGCTGCTTTCCGAAGCTATTGTTGCAAGAGCGGTGTATAATCCAAACGCTGATTTAAATCAATATGGTTTAGAACGATTACCAGAATCTGAACTTAAAAAATGGGGATTTACGAAACAGGATTTGAAGGACATCCAGGAAGATTCAAGCTCTGGTTTCCGCGTTCAGTTCTACCGGAACTGGATACATGATAAATATTACGTTGCCTTCAAAGGCACGGATTTGGATCTCAGTCTTTTAAGCGATATGAGCAATAATGTACTCTTGTGCGCTGGAGAATCTTCTCCGTATTTATGGCAGTCACTGCGGCTGGGCTGTATTCTTCGTGAAAAACTTCCCACAGAGATCCGAGACAAGTTTGTTATTGTTGGACATTCTTTGGGCGGAGCGTTAGCGTCAGCCGCTTGTATTGTATCAGGAATTAGAGCCGATACGTTCAACTCTTTGGGGCTTTCATACAAAGCGTTAAAAAACTCGATGACGGATTCCCAAAAAAGAAGTCCATCTTGTGATATTTGCAAAGAACAGCTTGAAAAATGCTTTATAGCTCCTGATAATCCTGACCTTCCCAACGATCGGATTTTTAAAAATGGAACTGTTCCGCTGTTTACTTTTCATACTCAACACGATATTTTAACGCTGTTTGCAGATTGTGTAAATGCCAAATTGCAAACAAAAGACGAGACTCCAATTGATATTCTCCCTTCAGCATTGGGAGAAAAACTGTTTGATAAAGAACCAAATCAACAAAAAAACAAAATAAAATGGCTTTGCAAATTTGCAGATGTAGTAGATAAAATGGTTAATGAAAACTTGGTGAAAAAAGAGAAAAAGCTGATCAATAATCTTGGTACTGAGATTCTAAAACACCCCATACTGAGTTTTCATTATAATGATATCCTAAAACAATGGGATTATGCAACGCAGCGCCATTCTTTAGACGCAGTTATCGAAGAGATTCTCATACAGTCCGGCATGTCGGAAGCGTACGGCAAGGCAGGGAATAGGGAATAGTTTTGCCTCACGCAAAGTGCTCAAAGTTCGCCAAGTTATCTTTCTTTAAAACTTTGCGTACTTTGCGAACT
>JAZQDP010000153.1:0-7840 GCA_045546875.1 Thermoguttaceae bacterium
GGGAGTAGGCAGTAGGCAGTAGGCAGTAGGGAGTAGGCAATAGGAAGTAGGGAGTAGGGCTGGGAGGAATTCCCAGAAACCTTCTCGCTTCTCGCAACCCTATTATAATTCATCTATTGTTCTTTGTCAAGAACACGAATAATTCGTCCTCCGAATCGACCTCCGCCGGGACCGAGTTCAACGATTCTGTCGGCAGCGTCCTGGATTTGTTCGTTGTGTTCGATAACGACAACCGTGTTTCCAGCGTCTGTCAAGCGGTTCAAAACCGCAACCAGGCGTTCTACGTCTAACGCGTGCAACCCCGTTGTCGGCTCGTCCAAGACGTACATGGCTCCGCCAGAAGCGCCGCGGGTAAAACTTTCTCCAGAACATTTTTTTAGCTCTGTCGATAATTTAAGTCTCTGCGCCTCGCCGCCGGAAAGAGCGTTTGCGCCCTGTCCCAAACGCAAGTAGCCTAACCCCAAATCGCACATTACGTTTAGCGTCGGCGCGATTTTGGGGATGTCGGCAAAGAATTCAGCCGCTTGTTCTATCGACATTTCCAAAACGTCGGCAATGGACTTCTCTTTATATCGAACCGTTAGCGTTTGCGGATTAAACTGTTTTCCGCCGCAGTCTGGGCAGGGAATAAACATATCCGGCAAAAAGTTGAGTTCAACGCGCTGAATCCCGGTTCCCTGGCACGAATCGCACCGACCGCCCTTAACGTTAAAAGCAAATCGGGCAGAGGAATACCCAAGCTGTTTTGCCATTTTGGTCTGTGCAAACAGACAACGAATTTCATCGTAGATGCCGGAAAAGGTGGCAGGATTGCTTCTCGGAGAACGACCGATGGGAGCTTGATCTATCCAGACGATGCGGTCGATCGATTCAAACCCCTTAAGCGATTTGTATAATCCTTTTGCCGGATTAGGAGCTTTTCGGTTGGTTAAATTCCATTTAACGGCAGGAAGGAGCGTACCGATAATCAGCGAGCTTTTTCCTGACCCGCTCCGACCGGTAACGACAGTCATTTTCCCCAACGGAATTTCCAGATCAACGTTTTGCAGGTTGTTGAGCTTTGCGCCGGTCAGGGTTAGCAGTTGCGAGTTGCGAGTGGCGAGTGGCGAGGATTTATCTTTGTGATCCGCTTTGCGAATTCCGCGTTCCGAATTCAGCCACCGTCCCGTTACGCTGTTTGGATTGTCGAGAACGTCTGCCAGGGGACCGGCGGCAAGAACCGTTCCCCCTTGATTCCCTGCTCCCGGACCGAGGTCTATGACATAATCGGCAGACAGAATAAACTGCGGGTCGTGTTCCACCGCGACAATTGTGTTACCAAGATTTTTAATATCCTGAATCGTTTTGACAAGCTGGGCGCAATCGTCTCGATGTAGCCCGATCGACGGTTCGTCAAGAATGTAACAGACGCCTGTCAGCTTTGACCCCAAAGCGCATGACAATTTGACACGCTGCGCCTCGCCCCCGGAAAGCGTGTCCAGCGTCCGGTTGAGCGTCAAATACCCAACTCCAACCCGATCCAGAAAATCCAGCCGACGGGAAATCTGCTCCAATAAAGGGCTGGCAATCTGAACGATTGTTCCGTCAAGATGCGAAAAGTCTTCCTGAGCCTGTTTAATTACCGGACGCAAAGAGGCAACGTCTAACGCCGTCCAGTCGAGAATGGTCTTGCCAAAAATCGTTACGCATTGCGAAACCGTTTGGTAATATGGGCTGTACAGAGAAAAAGTTCGCGGCTCAACTTCCGGCAAGCTCTCGCCGCACTGAGGGCAGCAGTAAACCGTACTGTACAAAGAATCAGTCCACGTCTTGTCCGGGTTTGGAACGCTTACAACAACCGCCGCCCCGGAAAATTTTATCGCAGCGTCAACCGAGTCCGCTAACCGGCTTCGGGCGTCCGGTCGAGAAACGCAGCGGTCGATTACCGCGTCAACAGTATGCACCGCCGTCGGGTCGAATTCCGGGACGTCGTCAAGCTCATAAACAGTTCCGTCGATTCGAATCCGCGTCAAACCGCGTTTACGAATCTGCTCGACAACGGCGTCCAGACGCCCTTTTTTCTGCTGAACGACCGGAGCCAAAATCATCAATCGGGTTCCTTCTGGCAGTTCCAGAATTCTGTCAACAATAGCGTCTTGAGACTGCTGTTGCAACACGCACCCGCAGTTGGGGCACGCCACCTGACCGGTTTTAGCAAACAGGACGCGAAGAAAGTCGTAGATTTCCGTTGCCGTCCCTACCGTTGACCGGGTTACAATCCGTAACGGACGCTGTTCAACAGCAACAGCCGGAGGCAGGTTTTCGATTCTATCCACTTTCGGCAACGGCTGACGCTTAAATATCGCCCGAAGCGTGGGCGACAACCCTTCCATATATTGCCGCTGCGACTGAGCGTAGAGAACGTCAAACGCCAAAGAGCTTTTCCCGGAACCGCTCAAGCCGGTAATTACCGTCAAGGCGTTAAGCGGGATGTCAACGCTGACGTTCTTCAAATTATTGGCTTTCGCGCCATGAATGGAGATTAAGGCAGTAGGCATTAAGTAGGCAGTAGGCAGTAGGGGCGGCGCTTTGCGTCAATTGCTAATCGCTAATCGCTAATCGCTAATTATTCTAAAGTCCCATCACATACGTCATAATCTGAATAAAATCGGTGTTGTCAATAAAACGACCGTCGTAATTCCAGATCTTGCCGAAGAAGGGATCTTTTCCTCGAATGCACTTCTCAAACAGTTCTGCGTTCTTTCCGCGTACGTAAACGGGAACAAGCTGGTTTGTATGGTTGCCGGTAAAATATTTGTATGTTGGCAAAACGCCTTTTCCGTTGAACCCGATTTTTTGGAACAGGGAACCGGATTTATCGGCATTTGGGCTCCATAACGCGCCCGTCTCGTGATCGGAGGTAATAATAACGAGCGTTTCTTCCCACGAGGAATACTTTTCCACCCATCTGCAAACCGCGTCAATTGCGTCGTTAAATTCTTTCATCTCAACCAGAACTCCCGGCAGATTGTTGTTGTGATTGCACGTATCAACCGCGCCGCCTTCAATCATGAGATAAAAGCCTTTACGATTTTGATTCAAGACGTTTAGCGCCGCCAAAGACGCCTCTGCCAAAGTCGGAACGGTCGGAATAACTTTCCGCTGATTGTTTCGGTCGTCGTACGTAAAACAGACTCGAGAACGGGCGATGCCGAGCAGTTTCTCAGGAGCCTCGCTCGGGTCGGCGGCGATACGCTGAAAATCCTCGCGGGTTTCGATAAACTCCCAACCTTCCGGCAGGTCGCCGTTGCGAATCTTTTGCCATTGCTTTTTAGACGGACCGAAAACGTTGACTTCTAAAATATGCTTTTTCCCGTCGGATGAAAAATAGTAATCTTTCTCTGAACGAATCGACGAATCGTCCGTTATGGGAACGCCCTGACGATCGTATTCCGGGTGCCCACAGCCGATAAGGACAGAGAGCGTTCCGGAGTTTAGGGACTGATCGAAAATTCTCGACCCTTCTCGACGGGAATCGGCATGCCCCGCCACGCCGGCTGGAGTTGCGTGAGCAACCTGAACTGACGTTACCGAGCCGCAAGCGTACCCGCCTTTAGCCGCTATTTCCGCAAACGTCTCGAGCCATTCCTGATCGTCGTCTAATCCGATTGACCCGTTGTCGGTCTTGACGCCGGTATTGATCGCGGTTGCCGCTGCGGCAGAATCGGTCGCGCTTGAAAGCTGTTTTTTGAACGAATTCCAGATTTCGTCCGGGTCATAATCGCCGTCTATACTGTACGTTGTGCAGGAATAGAGCTTCCACGGTTTTGCCATGTACGGCGCCCCCGTCGGCGACCCGGTCTGATAATCCGCCGCCGCGGCAAACGTCGCAAAACCGGCTCCGTCAGCTATCAACAAAATAACGTTGGACTTTTTAGCCTTTTCCGCCGCAAAAGAGACAGGAAAAAACGCTATTATCGCTATTATTACCAGCAATAATATAGAGATGTGTCGGATCATAGTTATTTCGAGGGAGGTTAATGGTTCAAGGAAACGTCTAAAGGAGACAATATAATCCTTATACAGATATATTATTCAACTTTGCTAAAATTTTCAAGGGGGTGATTTAAAAATATGAGTTGCGGGGACGAGAAGGGTTCTGGGAGGTTTCCCCAGCCCTACTGCCAACTGCCTAATCCGCTCGCTGCATTACCGCCTTCCAAACCAATCGCCAATTGCCTAACGTTCGTTTCACTCACACCCACGGGTTTACACCCGTGGCTCGCCTTATTTTTTAAAACTTTGCGAACTTTGCGAACTTTGCGTGAGTCTTTCTAATCGTTCGCCTAACGGCGAATGCGTAATTTCGCTCCCGTTGGTCGCTGCATTACCGCCTTCCAATCCAATCGCCAATTGCCTAACGTTCGTTTCACTCACACCCACGGGTTTACACCCGTGGCTCGCCTTATTTTTTAAAACTTTGCGAACTTTGCGTGAGTCTTTCTAATCGTTCGCCTAACGGCGAATGCGTAATTTCGCTCCCGTTGGTCGCTGCATTACCGCCTTCCAAACCAATCGCCTCCCAGCCCTATTCCCTACTCCCTATTCCCTACTTCCCTCCCTCTTGCCTCAATCCTGCAAAATATATCTATCAAAAAATACATAAATCAACAAAAATCTTTTATATAATAGGGGGGCTGGTTCTTGACGAAAATTAGAAGTCAGGTAAAATATGTGAAATTTTATAGTTATTGGTAGACGAGTTGACTTACCGCAAGCAAGTCTTTGCTGCCAGAAGTCAAGCAGTCTTTTTTGTTTCACGTTTTTACAGCAGGCGAACCCTGCTAAGAAGGGTATTCATCCATGACCAAGTACGTTTATAGTTTTGAAAAAGGCAAGGCCGACGGCAACAAAGATATGCGCGAACTGCTCGGCGGTAAAGGCGCAAACCTTGCTGAAATGGCAGCTCATGATTTGCCGGTTCCCGCTGGTTTTACAATCACGACGGAAGTCTGCACGTACTTCTACGACCACGAAAAGACCTATCCGGAAAGCCTCAAGGCTGAAGTTGAAGCCGCTATGAAAGGCATCGAAACTGCGATGGGCAAGAAGTTCGGCGACACCGAAAACCTGCCTCTGTTGGTTTCCTGCCGTTCCGGCGCTCGTGAATCCATGCCCGGTATGATGGATACCGTTTTGAACATTGGTTTGAACGACAACACCGTCCGCGTTTTGGCTGAAAAATCCGGTTCAGAACGTTACGCCTGGGACTGCTATCGTCGTTTCGTCCAGATGTTCGGCGACGTCGTTCTGGAAATGAAACCGGCTAACAAGACCGAAATCGACCCGTTCGAAAAGATTTTGGTTGCCAAAAAAGCTCAGTATGGCGTTGAACAGGACAGCGACCTGCCAGCAGAAGCCCTGAAAGAACTGGTTACCGAATTCAAAGCCGCTGTTAAAGAACGAACTGGCAAAGACTTCCCGGACGATCCAATGGAACAGGTTTGGGCTGCTATCGGCGCCGTTTTCGGAAGCTGGATGAACGACCGCGCTATCGTTTATCGTCGTACATACTCCATTCCTCACACCTGGGGAACCGCTGTCAACGTTCAGGCTATGGTCTTCGGCAACATGGGCGACGACTGCGCCACCGGCGTTGCTCTTACCCGCGACGGCGCCACTGGCGTCAAGGGAATTACTGGCGACTACCTGATTAACGCTCAGGGTGAAGACGTTGTTGCCGGTATCCGCCGCCCGAAGAAGATTGAAGAATCTTTGAAAGACGACATGCCCGAAGTTTGGGAACAGTTCCAGGAAGTCGCTCTCAACCTCGAAAAGGCTTATCACGACGTTCAGGACATCGAATTCACGATTGAAAAGAAGAAGCTGTACATGCTTCAGACTCGTAACGCCAAACGAACCGGTTTTGCTCACGTTCGCACCGCTGTCGAAATGTGCGAAGAAGGTCTGATCGATGAAAAGACCGCTGTCAAACGCGTTCCGGCTAACGACGTAACCCAGCTTCTCCAGCCCATTTTCTCCGGTTCTGGACTCAAGGGACATCAGCCAATCGCCAAGGGCGTTAACGCTGGTCCTGGCGCCGCCACTGGACAGATTTGCTTCCAGCCGGACGAAGCCGAAAAATGGTTCCAGAAGGATCCGTCTGCCAAACTGATTCTGGTTCGACGCGAAACCACTCCTGAAGACCTCCGCGGTATGCAGGTTGCTCAGGGTATCGTTACCTCCTTCGGCGGAGCCGCTTCTCACGCCGCTCTGGTTTCCCGCCAGATGGGCAAAGCCTGCGTTTGCGGCTGCGACGGCATCGTTATCGATTACGCCGCCAAGACCATGACCGTTGGCGACAAGGTCTTCAAGGAAGGCGACTGGATTTCCGTTGACGGATTCACCGGCAACATCTACGGCGAACAGGTTCCGACCGCTCCGTCTGAAGTTCTCCAGGTTCTCCGTGACAAAACCCTCAAGGCTGAAGACGCCCCGATTTATCAGCTCTACGCCAAACTCATGGGCTACGCTGACAAATACAAGAAGCTCAAGATTCGCACCAACGCCGACAAACCGGATCAGGCAACTGCCGCCGTCGCTCTGGGAGCTGAAGGCATCGGTCTGACTCGTACTGAACACATGTTCTTCGATCACATCGACGAATTCCGCGCCATGATTCTGGCTGACAACACCGCCGACCGCGAAAAGGCTCTGGAAAAACTGCTTCCGTTCCAGCAGGCGGACTTTGAAGGTCTGTTCACCGCGATGGACGGCAAGTACGTAACCATTCGTCTGCTTGACCCGCCGCTTCACGAATTCCTTCCTCACGACCTGGCTGGACAGGAAGAACTGGCTGCCAAGACCGGCATGACCGTTGAATTCATTCAGCAGCGCGTTCACGACCTGGCGGAATCCAACCCGATGCTCGGTCATCGTGGCTGCCGTTTGGGAATCGTCTATCCGGAAATCACGAAGATGCAGGCAACCGCTATCATTCGCGCCGCTATCGCGTGCCAGAAGAAGGGCGTTGTCGTCAAGCCGGAAATCATGATCCCGTTGGTAACATGCCTCAACGAATTCGCCAACCAGGAAGCCATCATTCGCGCTGCAGCCGACGCTGAAATCGCCGCCGCTGGCGTCGAACTGAAGTACATGGTCGGTACGATGATTGAAATTCCGCGCGCCGCTCTCAACGCTGGCGACATTGCCAAGAAGGCGGAATTCTTCTCCTTCGGAACCAACGACCTCACCCAGACCTGCTTGGGCATCAGCCGTGACGACTACGCTTCGTTCATCAACGATTATCTGGAAAAGGAAATCTTCCCGAAAGACCCGTTCCAGGTTCTCGATCAAACTGGTCCTGGCAAACTGATGAAGATTGCCGTCAAGGAAGGTCGCGAAACCCGTCCGGAACTCGAACTGGGCATCTGCGGCGAACACGGTGGAGAACCGTCGTCCGTCAAGTTCTGCCACAAGATTGGTCTGGACTACGTTTCCTGCTCGCCGCTGCGCGTTCCGGTTGCGAAACTCGCCGCCGCTCAAGCCGCTCTGGAAGAAGAAGCTTGCTGCTGCTGCAATAAATAAGTAGATGAAAAGACTGTCCGGGAATGAAACGCTCGTTCCCGGATAACGGTTCTGAGTAAAACATCCAACGCCCTGTGAAAGAAAAATTTCATAGGGCGTTTTTTATTGCTGGGAGTTTCTGGGAGACGCTGGGAGTATTCTGGGAACTGCTGGGAAATTTCCCAGATAATTCCCAGATTCTCCCAGCTGATCCCAGCCAATTCCCAGATAATTAATTAGCGTCACTGAATTGTTTCAACTTGACGGATGGTCCTTTTTCTAAATAATTTTCCCT